>JAFUPO010000316.1 GCA_017481185.1 Clostridia bacterium
CCTGGTGGCTGCCCTGCGCGCCCTTTAAGACCCCCGTTTATTTAAGGAGGCAGACTTATGAGCATGACCCGCTATGAAATTATGGCCCTGGACCAAATGCTGGCCCGGGTGCAGAAATATTATCCCGGGGACAGCCATCTTCTGGTGAAGAAGGCTTATGAGTTTGCCCAAAATGCCCATAAGGATCAAAAGCGCAAAAGCGGCGAGCCCTACTTTATCCATCCCGCCAGCGTGGCCACCACCCTGACGGAATTGATGATCGACGCGCCCACCATTGCCGCAGGCCTTTTGCACGACACGGTGGAGGACTGCGAGGGCATCACCCTGCAAACCATTCAGGACAGCTTTGGCCCCGAGGTAACCCGCCTGGTGGACGGCGTGACGAAACTGAATAAGCTGGATTTTGCCGACCGGGAGGAATTGCAGGCGGAGAGCCTGCGCAAGATGATCCTGGCCATGTCCAAGGATATTCGGGTGGTGCTCATCAAGCTGGCGGATCGGCTGCACAATATGCGCACCTTGAAATTCCAGGCCACCCACCGGCAGGTAGCCATCGCTCGGGAGACTCTTGAAATTTACGCCCCCCTGGCTCATCGGCTGGGCGTGTACGCCATCAAGCAGGAGCTGGAGGATCTTTCCCTGCGCTACATCGACCCCATGGGCTACCAGGATCTGGTGCAGAAGGTGGGCATGAAGCGAGCCGAGCGGGAAGAAAACATCCGCCTGGTGATCCAGGAGCTTTCCCAGAAGCTGGATGAGCAGCATATTCGCTACGATATTGATGGGCGGCCCAAGCACTTTTACTCCGTCTACCGCAAGATGGTGCTTCAAAACAAGCCCTTTGACCAGATCTATGACCTCATCGCCATCCGGGTGCTGGTGGATTCCGTGCCCGACTGCTATGCAGTTTTGGGCATTGTGCACACCCTATGGAACCAGATGCCCGGCCGGTTCAAGGATTATATTTCCGTACCTAAGGCCAATATGTATCAATCCCTGCACACCACGGTAGTGGGCGGGCGCAAGATGCCCTTCCCCTTTGAGGTGCAGATCCGCACCTGGGAAATGCACCGGGTGGCAGAGTTTGGCATCGCCGCTCACTGGCGTTACAAGGAGGGGGGAGCCGGGGCCTCGGATCTGGATAACAAGCTCTACTGGCTGCGGCAGATACTGGACTGGCAGAGTGAAACCAAGGACTCCAAGGAGTTTATCGACTCTCTGAAAACCGACCTTTTCTCCGACGAAGTGTTTGTTTTTACCCCCAAGGGGGATATTGTTTCCATGCAGAAGGGGTCCACCCCCATTGACTTTGCCTACCGCATCCACTCCGCCGTGGGCAACTCCTGCGTGGGCGCCAAGATCAACGGCAAGATCGTTCCTTTGGATACGGCATTGGAAACCGGCGACCGGGTGGACATCATCACCTCCGCCTCCTCCAAGGGCCCCAGCATCGACTGGATGAAGCTGGCCAAAACCCAGCAGGCCAAGGCCAAGATTCGTGCCTTCTTCAAAAAGGAAATGAAGGAGGAAAACACCCAGAAGGGCCGTGACATGGTGGAGCGGGAGGCTAAGCGCCGGGGCGCAGTGCTCTCCAACCTGCTCAAACCTGAATACTACGACGGGATGCTGAAAAAATACGGCTTTCAGGAGTTGGACGATATTTTCAGCGCCGTAGGCTACGGCGGCCTGGCCTCCATTTATGTGGTCACCCGCCTGATGGAAGAGCAGCGGATGCGTGAGGCGCCTGCCCTGCCCAAGCTGCCGGAAGTTTCACCCGCTTCAAAGCCCCAGGGCAAGCCCACCCATGGCATTTACGTCAAGGGTGAATCGGGGATGCTGGTGCGCTTTGCCAAGTGCTGC
>JAFUPO010000021.1 GCA_017481185.1 Clostridia bacterium
AATCCAGCAGCTTTTCTGACAGCGGCTCATTTCCCAAGACGCACAGCGCCATGCAGCGCATGCAGTGTTCATGGCAGCTCTGCGGATCGCTTTTCAGCGCCATTTGGGCATGGCGAAGAGCGCCTTTGGTATCCCCCTGCTCCAGGAGAAGAAAGCCCATGCTGTAAAGCATAAACGGCGTCTTTCGGCTGGCCCGCAAGGCGCGTTTGAAGGCCTGGCGCGCTTTCTCATCGCAGCCCTGGCGCTGATAAACCACGCTTCTGCGGGCTAAAACCCCCTGACGATTGGATTCGGGTACCCCGTCGGGCTGAGCCAAATGCTCCATAAGCTCCTGAATCTCCTCCGCATAAGGGCCTGCGGGATCCAGGGCCAAGCAGTTGGCAGCGCAGTCCGCCGCCTCCTGCTGCCTGCCCATTTCCAGGTAGCACAGGGCCAGGTGATAATAGGCATCCGGCCTCATGGGCTCCTGGATGATCGCCCGGCAAAGGGTCTGGCACGCCTGCTGGCGGCAGCCCATGGCCGCCAGCACCTGAGCCAGATCCACCAAACATTCAACGCCCTCTTCAAGCTCGGCCCCCCGTCGGAACAGGTCCGCCGCTTCCAGCAGCCGCCCTTCCCGGCGATTTTCCAGCGCTTTGCGGCGCACATAGGCCGCTGTCATCGGGAAGGGAACAATCCGTCCCCCAGCCGTTCGTTGGGTCATAGCACGCTCCTTTTAGTCGCGGGTTGCCTGCGCCAGCAGGTTCTTCAAATCGTCGGTGGTAAAGGGATAGCTTTCATGGCAGAAATGACAGGTAAGCTCAGCCCCCTGATCATCATTAATGATCTGCTCCAGCTCCTTGCGGCCCAGGGAAATCAATGCCTTTTCCATCCGCTCCCGGCCGCAGCCGCAGTGCCACTGAACCGGCTCCCGGCCCAGAATCTGGGGCTCCATGCCCCTGAACCAGTCATTTACCAGGGTCTCAAGGGGCGCAAAGGTCAATTCTCGGCTGATGTCTGCAAACATGGGGCTGCGCAATTCCAGCTGATCCAGGGTCTCCTCGGAGCAGCCGGGCATAGCCTGGATGAGGATGCCGCCGGCAGACAGCACCTGCTCCCCTGCGGTGAGCACGCCCAGGGCCACCAGGGAGGGCGCCTGCTCGCTCTTGGTGAAGTACATAGCAAAGTCATCGGCAATCTCACCGGAAACCAGATCCGTTTGCCCCACATAGGGCTCCCGCAGACCCAGATCCTTCACCACGCTCAGCCGGCCCTCATGGCCTACGGCGCCGCCCACATCCAGTTTGCCATCCTGGCGCAGGGGCAGGTTCACCCGTGGATTATCCATGCAGGCCTTCACCTTGGTTCCATTGGCCACAGCCATCAGGGTGCCCGCCGGGCCGTTGCCCTTGATGGTCACGGTAACGGAATCCTTTGCCCCCTTCATCATGGCCCCCAGCATGGCGGTGCCAGTCATCAGGCGGCCCAAGGCCGCAGTGCACACGGGGGTGGCGTTGTGGATGTCCGCCGCCTGCTGAACCATCTGAGTGGTATCCATCAAAAGCACCCGGGCTTCCCCCTGGCACAAAGTTATATGCAGCAGTTCATCTTTTCGTTCAAAAGCTTTTGTCATGTTTTTTTGTCCTCTCTTCATATGTCCTGCCGTTTCAAGGCGGCGAAATGCCAACGATGCTCCGTGGGGCCGGGGCGGGTGAAGTGCCCGTCCCCATACCAGCTGGCCTGGCTGAAGCCAGCCTTTTCCAGAGCGCTGAGTATTTCCTCTCCCTCAAAGGCCCTTTGCACCTGGCTTTCATCCAGGCGCTTGTAGCTGCCGTCGGGCTGCTTCACAAAAAAGCACAGATCCATCTGGCTTAGATGGGTCTTGGGAGAATAATGGTTCTGCCACAGATAGGTGATATGGGGGGTATCCTCCCCCAGAAACTGATCGCCCAGCACCTGCGCCAGCTTATAGGGGGTAGAAATGTCAAAAAACAGGCCGCCGCCGGGGCGCAGGGCGTTGTAAGCCGCCTTCAAAAAGGCCTCCAGATCCCCGGGCTGGGTCAAATAGTTAACCCCATCGCAGGTGGCCAGCACCGCATCCATGGGCCGATGCAGATGCAATTCGCGCATATCCTGCTTCACAAAAGGAATGGCCGCCCCCTGGCTGCGGGCCTTTTTGGAGGCTTCAAAGAGCATATCCTGGCTCAGATCAACCCCCGTTACCTGAAAGCCCATGCGGTAAAAGTGCATAGTCAGCGCCCCGGTGCCACAGGCGCACTCGCAGATCTTGCCCTCCCGAATACCATAGCGGGCCATGAGCTGGCGATAGTAATCCGCCCAGGCCGGATAGTTCACCTCAGCCATTAATTCATCATAAACCTGTGCAAACGCCGTATACATTCGTACTTTCCCTCATCCTGAAAATGAGCGAAAGGCTCCCAATGAGCCTCACGCTTCAGTTTTGATCTGCCTTTCTTCCTTTGCGGCCCATCTTGCCGCCGATGCGGCCGCTTTCCTTTGCGGTGAGCCCAGCCCAGCCCACCTGCTCCAGCCGCTCCAATAGCCCCAGCTCCCTGGCGCACTCATATTTGCGCCGCTCCTGGGGGCTCAAAGGTTTGTATGATCCTGGCATGGCTGCCCTCCTTTCCCCGTTTATCCCGTTTAGGGTGTGCAGGGGAAGGACGGGTCATTCTTCGTCATCCTCGTC
>JAFUPO010000317.1 GCA_017481185.1 Clostridia bacterium
CATTTCAAAGAGCTTCACAAAGCTTAAAACAAAGCCCAGCGCCACGGACAGGGCCGCATAGGCCAAGGCCTTGGCAGTCCACTGCTTGCGGGTAACGCTCATGCCGATGATCACCAGGGCCAGCACCACTAGGGTCACCAGGGTGATCCAGCCAGTGGTGCCTAAATCGAGGAAACGGGATACGGCGGTGGGTTCAGCTTCTTCAGCCAGGGCAACGGAGATGAAGGGAAACATGGTATCAGCCTCCTTTTGTAGTGATCGCATCCGAATCCTAACAAAAAACCCGCGGCATAGCTCGCGGGAAAGCAGGTGAATCGGGCGATTCACACGGGAGGCGTAAACGCCGCCCAGCCGCTTCCCTACGGTAGGATTACCTACTCAGGTTCTAAGGGTCAGACCTTGCAGATCTATCTCAGCCCAATGGGGCACCCCTAGCGGTGGATGCAATTTTCGACTTTATTATAGGCAGATGGCGAGCCGTTGTCAAGGAAATTATTTCGTGGTATCATGGGCAGGAAGGAGTGTTATGGAATGAACCGCTTTTACGCCTATTTATCCCGGATGCGCCTCATCCGTCGGTGGGGGCTGATGCGCAACACCCAGCCGGAGAACGATTTGGAGCACGCCGCCCAGGCAGCCATGATCGCCCATGGGCTGGCCTTGTATGCCGTGAAGCATTATCATCGCCAGGTGGATCCTGAGCACGTGCTAGCCCTGGCCCTGTATCACGACGCGGCAGAGGTTATTACCGGGGATATGCCCACCCCCATCAAACACCACAACCCGGCTATCCGCCAAGCCATGGGGGCCATGGAGGAGTTGGCGGTGGAGCAATTGTGCCAGATGCTGCCTCAGGATATGCAGGCTGATTACCGACCCTATCTGGAAGGGGAGCATGGCAGCTATGAGCACCGGCTGGTAAAGGCAGCTGACCGCATCTGCGCCTACGTGAAATGCGTGGAGGAGCAAAAGGCCGGCAACCAGGAGTTTGCCCAGGCAGGGCGCACCATTGAGGCTTCCATCCGCAGGATCGACCTACCGGAGGTGCAGGCGTTTTTTGATGAGATCGCCCCGGCGTTCGGGTTAAGCCTCGACGAATTGGGATAACGCATAAGCGGGCGGATACAGGATCCGCCCCTACGACGGGCCGAGTCCGGCCCCATTTCCCGATGCAGTGATTGCATCATGTGGAATCGTTTCCGGGTGCATCGTAGGGGGGCATTGTATATGCCCCCGCGTGTGGGAGAAGTTAAGAGTGAAGAACTAAGAGTTAAGAGTTTTAGTTTCTTATCTCCACCCGGAAGGAACTCAAACGAAGGCGATTGCCCCTTCGGGAACTGGGGTCCAGGGGATCATCCCCTGGTAGGGGGGCATTGCATATGCCCCCAGATAGTTACACCCGGAAACAACTGCGTAAAAAGCGATTGCCCCTTCGGGAGCTGGGGTGCAGGGGACCTTCCCCTGGTAGGGAGCTGGGGTCCAGGGGATCATCCCCTGGTCGGGAACTGGGTCCAGGGCTCAGCCCTGGGGTTTTCTTTTAGGAGAGCGCGAGAACCTTTTTCCGAAAAGAAAAAGGTTCTCGCAAAAAAATGAGGTACCCATATGCAAATCGGTTTATCCACCGCGTCCTTTTATGGGCGGCGGGAAACGGAAGAATCGGCGGCGCACCTGCGAGATTGGCCGCTGGATTTTGTGGAGGTCTTTCTGGAGACCTTTTCGGAGTACAGCCCGGCCTTTGGCCAGATGGTGAGGGAGGCTCTGGGGGATTTGCCCTGCCGGTCGGTGCACGTAAAGGGCACCCAGTTCGAACCGGATCTGTTCAGCGCCTCCCAACGGCAGCAAAAGGACGCCATGAGCCTTCTGGAGGGCGCGATGCAGGCAGCCCAGCTGTTGGGGGCGAGGTATTACGTGTTCCATGGCCCGGGGGTTATGCATCACGATATGAAACCGCTGAACATATCCAACGTGCGGGAGCGGATTCCGAAAATAATTGAATTGTGCCGGGGGTACGGAGTGCAGTTTTTGTGGGAGAATGTGTCCTGGTGCACCCTGCGAACACCGGAGGACGTGCGCAACGTTCGGGAGGCCTTCCCCCAGGTGCGGTTCGTGCTGGATCTCAAGCAAGCCCTGCGCTCAGGGCAGGATGTCTTTGAGCTTCTTACAGCGATGGGGGATCGGCTTTGCCATCTCCATGTGATGGATTGGGATAAGGAAGGCAAGCTATGCCTGCCCGGAGAGGGCGTGTTCGATTTTGCCAGGCTGCGCCGAGAGCTGGAGAAAGCAGGCTACCAGGGCGGCGTGCTGCTGGAGCCCTACGGTCAGCATACCGTGGATGAGGACAAGGTGAAAAAGAGCCTGGGATATCTGCGTGAAGTGTTTGGGTGAGGCGGCATATGCAATGAAAATATAACGCGCAACGGGCGCCTTTAGCAACGGAGCTTCGCAAGAACATGACCAAGGGAGAAAGGTATCCATGGTATGTTTTTTGCGGGCGTACCCTGTGAGGTTTTAGCGGCAGAAGGTGCTGGGCATTATGAGCAGGGTGTTGACAGGGTATCAGCTGTGTGTTATACGGATTATGAAGAATGAAGCAAACCGAAATTTTATCAGCGTGTGAGAGCATATTGATTTAATGGTGCAACAGCAGGTGAAATAATCCTGGAAGGCCGAGAAAGAGTGGCTTGACAATCCCTCAGTCAGCCTGGCGGCTGCCAGCTCCCTTTACACAAGGGAGCCTTTGAATTGCTCCACCCGGAAG
>JAFUPO010000318.1 GCA_017481185.1 Clostridia bacterium
CCTATCACTTGAAGGAAGGGGCCAGCGAAGAGGTATTGAAGGATCTGGAAGGGATCTTTCAGCAATTGACCAGCGCGCAGCAGTACGGCCAGAATCTGCTCAAGCAGGAGGAAAAAACGAGCCGCACCTTCCTTTCGGAGGAATTAAACTACGCTAAGTCTCTTTTAACCCGGGTTACCTTGGCTGATTATCAGCTCCAGACTCTTTTGAATACGACGGATGCTGATTTTGCCAATATGCGGGAGTCTGTAACGGCGGCGGTGCGAAACTCTTTGAACACCACCATTCGTGAAGGTCAGGTGAACCAGTCCATCCAGACCATCCAGCAGCTGGTAGGCTACCGGGTGGAAACGGATCTTTTGCAGAATGTGGTGACCCCTGTTTTGCGCAAGTGCATCCAGCCCAACATGGTCATTGAGCAGGAAGCCACAGCTCAGGCCCAAGAAAAGGCGCGAGCTGAAGTGGAGCCGGTGGTGTATGTGCAGGGGCAGAACATCATTCGCGCCGGTGAAAGAGTTTCTGCTAATCAGCTGGCGATGTTGCGCTCTTTGGGTTTGCTGGATGACAACAGCTTTGACATCTCGATGTATGTAGGCGCTGTGCTGGTGATTCTTTGCACCCTCACGGCGATGCTTATCTTCCTAAAGCTTCTTAGAGACAGCATTTGGCATCAGGTGAAGCAGGCAGTGGTTTTGATGCTGGTGCTTAACCTGACTTTGGCTCTATGTTGTGGCACCATGCTGGTAGCCAGCGCCTATATGGCTCCTTTGGTCATGGGCGCGATGCTTCTGACTGGTTTAATGGGCAGCCGGGTAGCACTGGCGGGTAACTTTGCCTTGGCTATTATTGTTAGCGCTCTGAGCGCAGGGGGCAGTAATACCTATTCCACCGAGATGGTTCATCTTCTTTTGACCGGCCTGGTCAGCGGCACCTTTGCCGTCTATTTCCTGAAAGCTAAGCCTCAGCGCGTGCGGGTGCTGGTATGCGGCCTGGGCGTGGCGCTGGTGAACCTGTTGGTGATGCTGGCCATCGGCCTGATGACCAACAACGACCTGACCACGGTGTTGCAAAACAGCGCCTGGTCCATGGGCGGCGGCATCGCTGGCGCGGTGATTTGCCTGGGTTTGCAGCCCTTGTTTGAAGCAGCGTTTAATCTGGCTACGCCCAGCAAGCTGCTGGAGTGGACTAATCCTAACCAGCCTTTGAGCCGCAAATTGCTCCTGGAGGCTTCAGGCACCTATCATCATAGCCTGATCGTGGCCAATCTGGCTGAGGCTGCGGCCGAAGCCATTGGCGCCAATCCTCTGCTCGTACGGGCAGGCGCATATTATCATGATGTGGGCAAGCTGAAAAGGCCCATGTACTTTAAAGAGAATCAGAAGGGCGACAACCCCCATGACCATACCGATCCCTATGTATCAGCGGCCATCGTGACCGCCCATACACGGGATGGGCTCCAGCTGGCGAAAAAATACCGCCTGCCTGTAGAAATTCAGAATATCATCATGGAGCATCATGGGGATACCCCGGTTATGTTCTTCTATCATAAAGCGTTGCAGCAGCCGGACGGCAAGGCGGTAGACATCAAGGACTTCCGCTACGATGGTCAGCGCCCCCGCAGCAAGGAAAGCGCCATTATTATGCTGGCAGATACGGTGGAGGCGGCTGTGCGCTCTTTGCCTGATCCCACGCCCAAGAACATCGAGCAGGCCATTGAGCGGCTGATTCGCGGTAAATTGGAGGATGGCCAGCTGAGCGAAAGCCCCCTGACCCTGAAGGATATTGACCAGATCAGCGCAGCCTTTGTGACAGCCTTGAACGGCGCCTTCCATGAGCGGATTGAATATCCCAATGTGGCAATTCCCTCCGCTCCCTCCCAGGCGATTGAAGCGCCGACGCCCGAAAAGCTGGAGGCGCCGCAGGCCTCCCAGGAGAAGCTGGAAAAAACCGAGGCAGAGGAAGCGGCTCAGGAGACTATGAACGAGGGGGATCCCCATGAAGATTGAGTGGCAGGTGGAATGGACCTCGCCTGAACCTGGGATCCTGGCACTTTTACAAACTGCGGCCGACGCAGCTTTGGCCGCTCAGGGAATTACCACCCCCTGTGGCGTCAGTTTGAGGCTGACGGATGATGAATCCATTCGCCAAGTAAATCGGGAGTATCGAGGCATTGACCGGGCTACGGATATACTGTCTTTTCCGATGACGGCTGCCAAGCCTGGGAAGCTGCTTCACAACAGCAGTCGAATGCTTCAAAGAGCCTATGACCCTGAGGAGGGCTGCGCCTGGTTGGGCGACCTGATCATGTCGATGGATCATGTGAAGGCCCAGGCAGAGGAATATGGCAGCGGCCTGACGCGGGAAGCGGCCTATCTGCTGGTGCATGGCGTGTGCCACCTGATGGGCTACGACCATATGCAGGAAAACGATAAGAGGGAGATGCGTAAGATGGAAGAGAAGGCAATGGCTATGATGGGGCTTTCACAGGATGGACAGGCGCAGGTCAGCAAGGAGGATTTGATGGCGCTGGCACGAGCCGCCCTTGAACGGGCCTATGTTCCTTATTCCAAATTTCGGGTAGGGGCCGCCCTTTTGTGTAAGGACGGCCGGGTGTTTCAGGGCTGCAATATCGAAAACTCCTCCTATGGCGCAACCAATTGCGCCGAGCGCACGGCGGTGTTTAAGGCGGTCAGCGAAGGCGCAAGGGAGTTTGAAGCTATTGCCGTGGCTTCTGACCATACGGCTCCCTGGCCTTGTGGTGTTTGTCGGCAGGTGCTGTCGGAGTTTGCACCGGATATTAAGATCTACTTAACGTGGAACGGGGGCAGCGACTCCTATGAGACGTCTTTGCCTGAACTGTTGCCCCATCATTTTGGCCCCAAGGATCTGGAGACCAAGGCTTAAGGAGAAAATATGGAAAAGGAATTTCGTTCTGGCTTTGTGACCATCGTGGGTCGGCCCAACGTGGGCAAATCCACCCTGATGAATGCCTTTGTGGGGGAGAAGGTCGCCATTGTATCCAACCGCCCCCAGACCACCCGAAACCGGATCATGGGGGTGATGACCCGGCCGGATTATCAAATCGTGTTTCTGGATACCCCTGGCCTTCATACCCCTCGCACCAAGCTGGGAGAGTATATGGTTCAGTCAGTCAACGACGCTATGGACGGCATGGACGCCCTGGTTGTGATGGTAGATGCCACGGCGGTGGGCGGGCATGACCGCTCCATTGTGGAAACGATGGCTAAGGCAAAGGTGCCTAAATTCCTGGTGCTTAACAAGATTGATCTGCTGGTGAAGGAAAAGTTGCTGGCGCTGATCGCTTCCTTTGCTGAGTGCGGCTATGATGCGATTGTGCCTCTGAGTGCCCAAACGGGCGATGGTTTGGAGGTGCTTGAAAAGACCCTGGTAGACTCTTTGCCGCAGGGCCCCAAATATTTCCCGGATGATATGATGACCGATCAACCTGAGCGGATGGTTTGCGCAGAGCTGATCCGCGAAAAGGCGCGACTGCACCTTCGGGAGGAGGTGCCTCATGGCATCGGCGTGGAGATGATGGCCATGAACAAGCTTAATGAAAACTTCATGGAGATTCACGCCACTCTATATTGCGAGCGCGACGCTCATAAGGGTATCATTATCGGCAAACGAGGCGCAATGCTTCAGCTTATCGGCCAGGAAGCCCGTATGGATATTGAGAAGCTCCTGGGGATGCACGTAAATTTGAAACTCTGGGTAAAGGTGCGGCCCGGCTGGCGGGATCGGCTGGATGATCTGCGAACCCTGGGTTATGAAAACTAAAAGAAGTCTCCTGCAATCATGGTTGCAGGAGACTTTCAGCTTTACCAGGTGTATTTCATGGCTGTGGCAACAGCATTTTGATGCGCCGAATCAACCCTTTTAGTTTCGTGAGTTTTGCTTTTGTAGAAGTGGATGCAGAAGTGACCGTCAAAATCATTGCTGCTGATGGTTTGGCTTCCGTGGGGCATACCATTCATGGAAGCGGCGTATACGTTGTCGCCGTACTTTACCAGAATGGCTCGGCGTTTCCAGCTCCAGGAGCCGCCGTAGATACTCTTCATGGTGGCGGCATCCTTGGCTGTAAGAGGTTCAGCATCCAGGTGGTTGGCGCCGGACCAGCGCTTGCAGGTAAAGGTTTTGCCGGTTTTGACATCCTTCACGGTAAATGTCGCCCCCTTAGGGATGGCGTTGCTGCCACCGTTGAACCAGTCCAAGCGCTGGGTTTTGTAAGTTTTGGTTTGGGCATCTGCTGCGCTTTCGCCAAAGAGCAGCTTGATGGTCACCTTGCCGGCAATGCCATCCTGGCTCAGCCCATGCTTTTTCTGAAACTTTTTAACGGCAGCCTCGGTGCCGGAACCATAATCGCCATCGATGCTGCCAGTATAGAAACCCTCTAGCTTCAGCGCTTGCTGGAGCTTTTTAACCTTTGAGCCGGAGTCGCCAGGTTTGCTCGTAGCGGGGGCGCTGCCAAGGTCAGAGATTGAATCAATCCCTTTCATGTCTGAAACGTTGGCAGAGGCGTTTGTAGAAGCTTCTTCAACCTTGCCGGTGGCTGTGACGTAAGATTTCATTACATAGCCGGTGTATTTGCCGTATTTGACTTTGTACCAATCGCCACTGGAACTGATAATATCCAAGTGGTCACCTTTTTCAAGGGTTTGAAGCGCCTTTGAAGCCTTCGTGTTGGATTTGCGGAGAATAAGAGATTCGCAGTTGACTTTTCCCTCGGCGGCCAGGCCGTTTAGAGGAAGTAGCAGCCCAGTCAGGGCCAGCGCTGTGGTTTTGCGTATAATGCGGTTCAACACTTCTTTATTCATGCGTACCTCCTGCATTGAATAAGCTTTAATCGCTGATGCTCATTAAATATATTACAAAATTATTAAA
>JAFUPO010000319.1 GCA_017481185.1 Clostridia bacterium
ACCATGCTTCAACCTCTTCAACCGTCTTGCCCTGGAAAACTTTCTGGAAGGTATCCATCTGCACATCCCAAGTGCCAGTGCCCATCACATAGCCAGTGCCGCGCTCACGCTTGGTCTGCCAGGAAGCAATCTGAGCCAGGAAGCTTTCCTCGGTAGCGGTTTCGGTGCCGTCCACCTTGGCATCATGATCGGTATCGATGTTGTAGCTCTGGCCAGGGAAGCCCGTGAAATGAGGCATGGTAGCGCCGTCATAGTTGGGGGTAGCCACTTCCAGCTGATCCACGTAGGAATACAGGATCTTGCCTTCAGCATCAAACAGCACATTGGCAAATACCTGGTTGATTGACCATACCTGGGTCTCAGTGTCATCGGCACCGGGGCCCTTGCGGATATCATTTACCAGGCCAAAGCCGATGTAAGCCTCAGCAGCTGCCACATCTTCGGCAGCAGCCTCTTCCTTAGCGGCATTGGGATCCACATAGGGGTTGTTTTCAGGATCGATAGCATTCTTCACAGCCGCCATGATGCCCTTACTGGTGTAGGTGGCCTTGGCGATCACATCCACTTCAGCGGAGTTGGCAGCCTTGATGGCCTCAGGAATCTGCTCAAGAGCAGTGCCCGCGACGCTGGGAGTTTCAGAGTTATTGATGACCTTCACATCGGTGATCTTGTCGCCATCCAGGGTGACTTCGACCTCGATAACGCCCACGTACCCCTGGCCCTTGCCAGTAAGTACCTGAGGTTCAGCCAGGGCGATACCGGTACACAGCAAGGCTGCGCACAGCATCAGCGAAAAGAGTTTGCGCATATTGGTTCCCTCCATTTTTAGTTTTAACAGGCATCCCTCAAACCTGTTTGTTATTATTATAACAGATACCTTATTATTACACAAGCTGAAAAATCCAAAGAATCAACAGGTGGGCTGGATACAATGCATAACTGACCCAAGCGCTCATTTTAACAGGCTTGCCAATAGGGCACACAATGAAGGGCAACGCCAAAATGGCCAGGCCCTGCAAGCGCACGAAAGAGCCCAGCACCGTACCAAACCCTGGTATAAGCGCATAAGGGATCGTCCAGCCAAATATCTGCCGAACCGTAGAACTGGTAGAGCCCCAGAAAAGGCAGAATGAAATCATCACTGCGCAAAGAGCGCCCCTCTCCTTTCTGGCCAGATACAAAAGAAAGATCAGCATTACGCCTCGCCAGCCATAATCGCAGCCCAGCAGCTGCGCCAAAGACAGCGCCAGCACAGGCCCCCAGATATGGCTATATCCTTTTCGCGCTCTAATCGCTGCCAAGCCCATCAAACCAATAAAAAGTGTCAAGAAAATATTCGGCTCTTTCCAGGTATGATTCAAAGCCACCATATACAGCGGCTGGCTGACTAGCCCCACCCCCAACAACCTCAGGCCGTATTTCCAAATATTTCGGGTATAGCAAGCGCCCACCACCATGCACCAACAATAGATGGGAAAGGCAAGCCGCCCAATCATGCGCATTTCCGGGATTTGCGGAAAGATCATCTTGCCAAAATGATCAAAGCACATAAAAACAAGTGCCAGAATTTTCAAAAAGGATGTATTGGTGTTTCCCATTAATCGTTCATTACGCATTTTCTTCCTCCTCGTTTAGAATCATTATAACATAGATCTTTAGATATGGCGATGGGTTCATGCAGCTTTCGCACGCAATTGGCTGTTATGATACGGCTGGTCTCAGAAACGTTTACCGAATCATCAATCTTCATTCATGGTTTGTTCAAATCACCGTCACAAATCGAAAGTATCATAGTCTCATTCAAAGTCAAGGAGGTGCTGCCATGGACTAGGGAAACCGCTAAAGGAGCAAGCAGCTTTAGCGAATCCGACTTATTTTTACAGCAAATCTAACCTTCTTCATCCTTCTTTTTCTTTACTGCCTTCTGGCCGGAAGGCTGAAAACGTGCCTTTCGGCCACCTGGCAGACGAGTTTAACACAATCGACCCACCGTTTTTGCGGCTGGGATCGTTTTATTTAATTGCTTACCTGGAGGGAGTGCCCATGAAACTTTTGGTGGTTGATGATGAAACGCGAATCCGTGAGCTCATTCGCAAATATGCAGTATTTGAAGGGTATCAAGTGACAGAAGCAAAAGACGGCATGGAGGCCGTTTCTTTATGTCAGAATCAGTCCTTTGACCTGATCATTCTGGATATTATGATGCCGGAGTTGGATGGCTTTTCTGCCTGCAAGGAGATACGCAAGCACGCCGCAACGCCGGTGATCATGCTCTCTGCACGCGGCGAAGAATATGATAAGATTCACGGTTTTGAGCTGGGTATTGACGATTATGTGGTTAAGCCCTTCTCCCCTAAAGAACTGATGATGCGCTGTGCGGCGGTTTTGAAACGCTCCAGCGGCTGCGCCGATCCCTCTCGGGAGATCGTTCAGTTGGATGGACTGGTGGTGGATTTCACCGCCCGCATTGTAACCATCAATGGACAGATTGCTGAACTAAGCCCTAAAGAGTATGAGTTGCTTTTCTTTATGGTCAAAAACCGTGGTATTGCGCTGACCCGTGAAAAACTAATCACTGAAATTTGGGGTTACGACTTCTATGGCGATGACAGAACCCTGGACACACACATCAAGCTGCTGCGCAAAAGCCTGGGCCCCTACGCAGCACGCATCACCACACTGCGGGGGGTGGGCTATCGTTTTGAACAAACTTAAGGCCCCTGTGGCCCGGCTGGGACTTCGCAGCCGGGTATTAGCCTATTTGCTGGTTTTTATTGCAGTGCTCCTGCTTATCCTCTGGCTTTTTCAGATCGTTTTTCTGGATGATTTCTATCGCTATTTAAAAACGGATATGCTCAATTCTTCCGCGCTTATCCTAGAGAGCAACATCAACAATGTGGATATTCAAGCGCTAGCTGAAAGGGTTGGGCAAGAAAACGACGTTTGTATTCTTCTATTGAGTGCACAGGGCACAACCATGGTTTCACATGATGCAAATATGTTCTGCGTACTGCATCACCTGGAAAAAAATGAGCTAAGGCGATATCGTGAGACTGCCCAGAAGAAAGCCGGCACGCTTATCGAAACCTTTGAGCTAGGCGGAGAGCGAAGCCCCCGCTACGAGCAGAATCGCTTTGTGGGGCGTGTCCCTGCCGCTGTTGCGCCCACCTACAAAAGTATGCTTTATGTTCATCAGGTTCCTTTAGCCGACGGATCGGAAGCAACGCTCTTTCTCAATGCCATGATCACGCCTGTCAACGCCACTGTGGATACGCTCACTGAACAACTGATTATTATCACGATGATCCTATTGACGCTGGCGTTGGTTCTAGCCATGGTGATTTCCCATCGAATCGTTCAACCCCTGGTAGACACCACAAAAGCGGCGCAACAGCTTGCAAAGGCTCGCTACCAACCGCCTGCCTCCGGCTCTAACTATAATGAGATCAGAGTTCTGAATGAAACGCTTTTAAAGGCAGCCCATGAACTAAGCAAAGTGGAAACGTTGCAGCATGAGTTGATTGCCAACATCTCTCATGATCTGCGCACTCCTTTGACCATGATCTCTGGCTATGCTGAAATGATGCGCGATATGCCCAATGAGATCACGCCCGAAAACCTTCAAATAATTGTTGATGAAACAAATCGGCTTAGTACCCTGGTCAGCGCCGTCATGGATTACTCCAGGCTTCAATCAAACCCCCAGCCCGCGCAACGGATAGAGTTTGACCTAACCGCCAGTATTCATTCATTGATGAATCGCTATATCTCAATGCTGGCTCCTGAGAGCTATCAAGTTACCTTCGACTATTCAGAAAAAGCGATTGTATGCGGCGATGAAACTCAAATCACACAAGTGATATGCAATCTCATCAACAATGCGCTTACATACACAGGCGATGACAAACGAGTTGCCGTTACACAATATATTGAGGATGGCTGGGTCACGCTATCTATTTCAGATAGCGGCGATGGCATCCCCCAGGAAGAACTCCCGCTAATATGGAACCGCTATTACCGTGTTAAAGAGAACCATAAGCGTGCCGTTATCGGCAGCGGCTTAGGCCTCTCCATTGTTCAAAACATCCTGGAAAGCCATCAGGCGCCCTATGGCGTTGAAAGCGAGGTCGGCAAGGGCACCCGTTTCTGGTTTCAACTGCCTCTTTGCACCGTTTCTGAGTAATTCAAAAAAGGAGCCCTGTTGGGCTCCCTTTCTTTTGCGTTAATTCAATTCGATCCGCTTGTTTTCACGGCTTTCCCGGTAGATTACAAAGCGGCGGCCAATGCATTGCACGGGCTCAGCACCGGTCTTTTCACAAATGGTCTGGCAGGCTTCCCTTGCGTCTACTGGCGCGCCCTGCTGAACACATCCCTTAATCAGCTCCCGAGCCTCCAACGCATCATAAGCCTCTCGGATGGTGCCCTCCGTGACGCCCTCTTTGCCTACATACAAAATAGTCTCCAGAGTATTGGCCATGGAGCGCAGCATGGCCCGCTGCTTGCTGGTGATTGCCATCTTCTTTACTCCTTATTCTACAAAGTCAAATTCCATATCCATGATGCTAACGGTGTCTCCCTCGCCAGCGCCAGCTTTGCGCAGCGCATCGATCACGCCCCAGCGTCGCAGAGTTCGATGGAACCAAGTAAGGCTCTCCTCATCATCAAAATTAACGCTGTCAATTAATCGCTCCATGGAGGGGCCTTCCACCACATAAACCTTTCCCTCGCGGTGGATTTCAAAGCCCTCATTGATTACGGGCGCGATGGGAATTTCTTCAACCTCAAAGGGGGTCAGCTCCGGAAGCTCTGCAAGCATCTGCGCCGTTTTATCCAAAAGGGGGTCAAACCCCTGGCGGGTCGCGCCGCTCACAGCATAGGCAGGAATCCCCTTTCCCTCAAGATAGGCGGTCATCCGCTGAATATTCTCTTCAGCGCCGGGCATATCGGTCTTATTCATCACCAAAATTTGAGGCCGCTCACCCAACTCGCCATATTGCGTCAGCTCTCGATTAATCTGTTCAAAATCTTCAATGGGATCCCGACCCTCGCTGCCGGAAATATCCACCACGTGAAGCAGTAGGCGCGTGCGCTCTACATGGCGCAGAAAGTCAAGCCCCAGGCCAACGCCTTCGCTGGCGCCCTCGACCAAGCCAGGAATGTCAGCCAGCACAATATCACGGCCATAGCGGCGCACAATGCCCAGATTAGGCGTTAAGGTGGTAAAATGATAGTTGCCGATCTTCGGCTTTGCCGCCGTAACCACAGAGAGAATAGTGCTTTTACCCACGTTGGGATAGCCCACCAAGCCCACATCAGCAATGGTTTTGAGCTCCATCAAAAAAGTATGATCCTCAGTTTTTACGCCAGGCTTGGCACAGTTGGGGGATTGGCGGGTAGGCGTCGCAAAATGGGCGTTGCCCCAGCCGACTCTGCCGCCCTTAAGCAGTACCTTTCGCTGGCCGGGTTCAAACATATCCGCCACGATAGCGCCCGTATCTTCATCCTTCAGCACAGTCCCTACGGGAACTTTGATCACCAGATCCTGCCCGCGCTTACCCTGGCAGCGACCAGCGCTGCCGTCCACGCCATTTTCCGCGGTGTACTTGCTTTTAAAGCGAAAGTCCAGCAGCGTGTGCATATTGGGATCTGCCAGCAGCACAATATCGCCGCCTACGCCGCCGTCGCCGCCGTCTGGGCCGCCGTTAAGTACAAACTTCTCACGATGGAAGGAAACGCAGCCGTTGCCGCCGTTGCCTGCCTTTGCTGTGATTTTAACATGATCTACGAAAAGTGCCACAATTTCCTCCTTAAATCTCAGCCGCTTTGGCCGGCTGCTTGGCTGTCTTAGCTGCCTGGTGGTAGTGCTTGCACAGGGGATTCAGCGTGCAGGTTTCACATTTGGGCCGTTGAGCGCTGCAAACCCTGCGCCCATGAAGGATCAGCCAATGATGGGCCTCGCACCAGTCTTTTTTAGGAACAGCCTTCATAAGCTGGCGCTCGGTTTCTTCAACGTTCTTAGCGTCGGCCAGGCCAAGCCTGTTAGATACGCGGAATACATGGGTATCCACCGCAAAGGCAGGGATCCCAAAAGCGTTAGCCAGAACCACATTAGCTGTTTTGCGCCCTACGCCAGGCAGCGTGGTCAGCTCCTCAAGGGTTCGAGGCACCTGCCCGCCAAACTGAGTAACTATCAATTGGCAGGACTTAATGATGTTTCCCGCCTTCGACTTGAAGCCGCAGCTCTTAACCATGGGATACAAATCTTCTTCTGCAGCTTCCGCCATGGCGTAAACATCAGGATAGCGCGCGTAAACTGCCGGTGAAATCTTGTTTACCTGCCTGTCTGTACACTGGGCTGCCAAGATGGTGGAAACAAGCGTTTCATAGGGATTGGTAAAATTCAATTCTGGCCCTGCGTTAGGATACAGGCGTGAAAGCTCCTCCAGAATTGCCTTCTTGCTGATACGGGGCATAGGCTGCTCCTTTCTTAGAATCTGCGCAGGTAAGCCTCCGGGATACGCTCTAAAAGTCGCCCCATGCCCACCAGCAGCATAATCTTGAGGGGATATTCAATAAGATTGGTCACAATGCGCCAGGGCAGGTTTGCAATGAAGTAACCCCAGCTTGCAGTAACATATGTCCAAAGGCTGTTCAGGCCCATTTCACCTAGGAATACCACCGGCGCGAGGCACAGGGCAGCTGTTTTCCAATCCAGCTTTTTATGATGGAGAAACAGGCCATAGCAGAGCCCAGATAGGGCTGCTGTAAGGGTATACCCAGGAAAGTAACCGCCGTAAACATGAGTTAGCAAAAGAAAATTTACGATGTCGCCCAACGCGCCGGCCACAGCACCGTAAAACGGCCCCATTCGCAAACCAACCAACGCAATGGGCAAAAAGCCCAGCAGGCTGATTCTCAATTGAGGCGTTATTTGGATGCTAAAAAAACCAAGCACAAAATGCAGTGCGATCATTAGCCCCAACAGACACATCTGCTGAGTTGTGAGGTGATACCATCTGCGTTGCATCAAAAAACCGCCTCCTTTTACAAATCCGCAATCACCAAATGAACAGGATTCGCAAGAGGCGTACCCAAACTAAAGCAGCGGGATGCGGATCAGGCACCGCACAGCGTTTACGCCGTTTCGTTCCATGGCAACTCCCCGTCCATGAACACTTAACGCGCCTGGCCCTACTCTGCCTGATACGAATCAGACGATTAGTATCGCCGTATTCTATTGTACCTGATATTTAAGCGCATTGCAAGTACTGTTCTTTTGATGTTCAAGGTCTTGCAGCCTTATACGTTTATCGGTAAAATAGAGGCAATTCTTCGCTTGCAAAGGAGACGCTTATGAGCAAGATCAAAATGATCACTCCCTTGGTTGAAATGGACGGGGATGAAATGACCCGTATTCTTTGGCAGAAGATCAAAGACCTTTTGCTTTTGCCCTATATTGATCTAAAAACAGAGTACTATGATCTGGGGCTCCCCCACCGGGATGAAACCAACGACCAGGTGACCATCGACAGCGCTAACGCAACTAAAAAATATGGCGTTGCAGTTAAATGCGCTACCATCACCCCCAATGCCCAAAGGGTGGAAGAATATCACCTCAAGGAGATGTGGAAGAGCCCCAATGGCACCATCCGCGCTATGCTGGATGGCACGGTTTTTCGGGCGCCTGTGCTTGTCAAGGGGATCCATCCCACCGTTCGCACCTGGGAAAAACCTTTGACCATTGCTCGCCACGCTTATGGCGACATCTACAAAAACACTGAGATGCTCGTTCCTGGGCCTGGCAAGGTGGAATTGGTCTACACCGCCCCCGACGGCTCTCAGATGCGCAAGGAAATCCACGCTTTTGATGGGCCTGGCATCGTTCAGGGCGTTTATAACCTGGATGCTTCCATCAGCGCCTTTGCCCATTCCTGCTTCCAGTATGCCCTGTCGACCAAGCAGGATTTGTGGTTTTCCGCAAAGGATACCATTTCTAAAACGTATGACCACCGCTTTAAAGATATTTTTCAGGAAATCTTTGAGGCTCAGTACAAGTCTAAGTTTGAGGCGGCGGGGATTGAATACTTCTATACCCTTATCGACGACGCTGTGGCTCGAGTGGTACGAAGCAAAGGCGGCTTTATTTGGGCTTGTAAAAACTATGATGGCGACGTAATGAGCGATATGATCGCTACTGCCTTCGGTTCCCTGGCCATGATGACCAGCGTATTGGTCTCCCCGGATGGAATCTACGAGTATGAGGCGGCTCACGGCACGGTAACTCGTCATTACTACCGCCATCTCAAAGGCGAAGAAACCAGCACGAACCCGGTGGCTACTATTTTTGCCTGGACCGGCGCTTTACGCAAGCGGGGCGAGTTGGATCAGCTGCCCGACCTGTGCGCCTTTGCAGATAAGCTGGAAAAGGCGACCATTGATACCATCGAAAGCGGTGTTATGACCAAGGATCTGGTGGCCCTCTACGACGGCGAGGCCAGAGGCGTCAACAGCGATGAATTCTTAAAAGCAATTGCATCAAGGCTGTAACAGAAATCCCCTTCCCGATCAGGGAAGGGGATTTCTTCATTCATAAGCAAAAGTGAAAGAACGCCAGCACCTGTTTGTAATCATCCGCCTCAAAGCGAACGCGACGAGAATCCAGCTGCTTTGCGCCGGGGTAGAAGCTATTGCGGTAGGCCATAAAGTGATCCTTGTAATTAACCTCCACCTCAAAATGCTCAGGCAGAGGGAACATACACGCGGCGCCCTCCAATGCCATGGCCTTCTCGGCCGTTTCACGGATGCGCTCCACTGCCAATTGCGGATGAATGGAGATGGACGCATTGCCGATGCCCCTGCTCACAGGCACCGTAAGAATATTAGGATTCACCGACTGTATCCACTCGCAAAGCATCTCATCGCCAGTAACCATCCGAACCGGCACTCCGCACATGGCAGCCGTCAGGCTGTTAATCATGAGTTCTGAGGCCACCGTACCATTAATGAGCACCTGATTGTTACGGGTGTTCATGGTATGAGACAAGGGATTGCCTGCCATCCCCGCGGCCGAATGATAGCCGGTAAAGATGACGCCGTGAAAGCTTTCATCGATGCCTGCCATCATGCTGTAGGGGTCTCTAGTCCATCCACGGAATATTTTGACCTGTTTAGGCAGAAGTTCTGGGTCAATGTTTCTGGCGAAATCATGGGCATCCTTAACCAAGATCTCACCTGCGCCGCCCTTCAAAGCGCCCTCGCAGGCCGCCGATACTTCACGGCTCATCTGTAAGGCGAAGTGCGGATAATCATTTTTGTTTTTATCCGTTTCATCCCAATGGGCAATGCCGCAGGTGCCTTCAATATCTGAAGAAATAAACAGCTTCATTGGTTATTCTCCTCTCAAAACATCCAGTGTCAACGCTGTCTGGAGCGCTGCCCCTATCGGCAGGCAGGCCTCGTCCACTCTGAAGGTATCAGTGTGCAAAGCCGTTCCCTTGCCGCAGCCAAGGTCATAGTACAGCCCGGGCGCTTGCTCTGCAAAATAGCAAAAGCTCTCAACCCCCAAGCTGGGATATTCACGGCGAATCAGCCTATCCCCTGCTTCCTTTTCAAGAAGCGTGTGGAGATGTTCATCGTTGTAAACGGCGCCATAGCTAGGCCTGATTGTAACCTCACAGGAGCCGCCCATCGCCTGGGCCACCCCCTGGCAAACAGACTGAATACGCTCCTTCAACATCGCTCTGGTTTCCGGCCTAAGGGTGCGGAGGGTGCCTGTCAGCTTTACCTCGGGGCAGATCACATTATTGGCTGTACCGCCCTGAATGGTTCCAAAGGTTACCACAGCGCTGTCTAGAGGGGATACATTTCGGCTGACCAAGCTTTGCAGGGTTGCCAGGGCTTGCGCAGCCATCACGATGGTATCCACACCCCTTTCGGGATAAGCGCCATGGCACCCTTTTCCTTTAAAGGTAAGAAACAGCGTATCGCTGTC
>JAFUPO010000320.1 GCA_017481185.1 Clostridia bacterium
ACCAAGACCCTGATGATGATTTATGCCACGGCTGGCGTGATGTACGCTTTGGCTGGCTATCTGCTGGCTGCCAAGTCTGGCGGCGCTTCTGCTTCCATGGGTATGGGTTACGAATTGGAAGCCATTGCAGGCTGCACCATTGGCGGCGTCTCCACCACCGGCGGTATCGGTACCGTGCCTGGTATCCTGGTTGGCGTGCTGGTGTTCGAGATTTTGAAGATCATCACCCAGTTCCTGGGCATCAACCCCTACTACAACTATGTGGTGCAGGGCCTGGTCATCGTGCTGGCTGTGGCGCTGGATATCCGCAAGTATATTGCTAAGAAGTAATGAAAAAGGAGAAGCAGTTAAGCCCTTTTTCGCAGGCGGTTAAGGCCCGTAAGGAAGGCCTGTACGACAAGGTGAAGCTCAGCCTCCGTACCCTGGATGTGATCATCTGGGGGGCGGGCATTGCTTTAGCTATCGTCGTTGTATTGATGATCCTGGAGGCTACGGGTATATTCAAGCTCTGAAAGGGCCCATACCACCCAACTGAATAGCAATCAAAGGCACCTGCCGTAGGCGGGTGCTTTTGATTGCTTTTAGGGCCGATGCCTGCAGTTTGGTGAAAAAAGACAATTGACTTGCTAAACGATCTAAGCTATACTACATTCAATTGAATTATGAAAGGATCTTCAGTGCCGGGCGCATCTGCATAAATAGCGGGTGTGTCAGGTTAAAAGGGAATCAGGTGCAAGTCCTGAGCGATCCGGTCACTGTAAGCGGGGAAAGAAGCTGTTTTCAGCCATTGTGCTAAGGGCATGAGAAGGTGCAGCCGATTGATGATCCGCAAGCCAGGAAACCTGCTGATATGATCCGGTGCACAGCTTCCGATGAAAGCTTGAGGCCCCAATGAGTTGATCGGTCTGACAGGAGCCGGTCTAATGGTGTGTGTTGGTGGGCGTCTGCTTTCATTAGAGGAAGGCAGGCGTTTTTGTTGGGGCCAAATCGCCTGCCTTTTTATGAGCTGTGGGGAGGAAGCGCTGGTTGAAGAACAGCGGGAACCCTTGGATAGATGGCAGGCCATCATACCCCAAAAGGCAAAGGATTCCACCAATAAAATGAAGGGATGGAACACCTCTTTGTCGAAACTCCCATTGACCTTCCCTGAACCTAAAACGGCAATCTTGCAGAATGGAGGCCCCTTAAATGGCAGTCAGCAAGCGTTATTGCAGCTTTGTGCAGAATCGCCAATGCGAATACTTTCCCTGCCACGCAGGCGTGGATGAAGAGGATTTCAGCTGCCTGTTCTGCTTCTGCCCTCTCTATGCCCTGGGAAAGAAGTGCGGCGGTCAATATCGCTATAATGCAAAGGGCCACAAGGTCTGCACCGATTGCGCTTTTCCTCATCGACGGGACAGCTACGAAAAGATACTGGCCCGCTATGAGGAGATTATGGCAGCTGTGGGCAGGATGGATGAAGCGCTGGAATAATCACAGAAGCGATCGCAGAAAACGACACAGCTCCCCTTCATCGGCAATCACCCGGTCGGCGGCAGCCGCAAGCCGCTGGGATACGGGCCGCACACCGGAAAAAGCTACGCCAATGTTAGCGGCTTGGATCATCCCTAGATCATTATCACCATCACCGATAGCAATGAAGGGATGGGGCAGGCGGGCAGCCGCGGCTGTTTTATCCAAAACGGCGGTAATGCTTATAAGTCGGTCATCCTGCACCTCTCCACGGGAGCAGAGGCAGCGCCCCTCCATTCCCAGCTTGATTAGCAGATCCTGAATCCATACATCCAGATTGCCGGTGAGAATCAGGCAACGGTCTGAATGGTCTTTAAGGAAGGTTTCAATTTGGGGATGCACAGGCACGGCCGCAGCAATCTGGCGGGCCTTTGAAACGGGCAGCTGGCGAAGCAGCATAGCCCGACGGGGAAAATCTACCGCAAAGGGGACGATTCCTCTCATGGCCTGCTCCGTCATGAAAGCCATTTGGGCTTCCAGCCCAAGTTCACGGGCCAGAAGGGGGAGAATTTCCTGCCTGGTAATGGTCGCATCCAGATCAAACACGAAGAGCGGCTGGCTAGAGCCCATGGCGGCAACGCCTCCCACTGTGTAACGTTGTAATAAGTATAAAACAAGAGGGGCCTTATGGACAAGCTCAATCAGCAATTTTTAAATCAACAGGCTCAGGAAAAAGCCCGCCTGCGATGGAACAGCATAGCTAAGCCCTTACATTCGTTGGGCAGCCTGGAGGACTTGATCGTTCAAATCGCTGGGATCCAGGAAACGGATCAGGTGCAGCTAAAGAAACGCTGCGTTTTGGTTTTTTGCGGGGATCATGGGGTGGTTGACGAAGGCGTAACGCAGTCCGGCAGCGAGGTTACAGCCCTGGTGGCCCGCTCTATTGCAGAGGGAACCGCCAATGTGAACCTTATGGCGCGGGCAGTGCAGATGGATGTGTTTGCAGTTGATATGGGGATAGGCCAGGATGTGCCGGGAACCATTGATGGCAAGATCGCCTTTGGAACCCAGAACATTGCCCAAGGCCCCGCCATGCCCCGGAGTCATGCAGAGAAAGCAATTCAACGGGGCATTGATTTGGTGGGCGAGATGAAGGAAAAGGGCTACCGGATTATCGCCACTGGAGAGATGGGCATCGGCAATACAACCGCAGCTAGCGCTATGGCCTGTGCGCTTTTGGAGAGCCTGCCTGAAAAGATGACAGGCAGAGGGGCAGGCTTGTCGGATGCTGGCCTCGCCCGCAAGATGGCGGTGATCCGTCGGGCGTTGGAGATCAATCAGCCTGATCCCCAGGATCCTGTGGATGTGCTGGCCAAGGTGGGCGGTTATGAAATCGCCGGGATGGTGGGCGCTTTTTTAGGCGGTATGATCCACCGAACCCCTATCATTATCGATGGGGTGATTGCTCAAACGGCAGCCTTGGCAGCGGCGCGGCTGTGCCCCCAGGCACGGCATTTTATGCTACCTTCCCATATGAGCCGCGAGCCTGCGGGGCGGATTCTTGTGAATGAGCTGGGCTTTGCTCCCATCGTAAACGCTGGCATGGCCTTGGGCGAGGGGACGGGGGCGGTGACGCTGATTCCTCTTTTAGAGATGGCGCTGGCGGTTTATGAGGGCCCCCATACCTTTGAGGATTTGGGCATGGAGGC
>JAFUPO010000321.1 GCA_017481185.1 Clostridia bacterium
CCTTGGCCAGCACGATGGTGGCCTTGACCACCTGGCCCCGCAGGGGCTGGGGCACGGCGGTGATAGCACCTTCCTCCACAGCAGGCTGCTCCATCAGGGCGCTTTCCACCTCAAAGGGCCCGATGCGATAGCCAGAGGACTTAATCACGTCATCCGCACGGCCCACGAAATAGATGTAGCCGTCCACGTCGCGCCAGGCCATGTCGCCGGTGTGGTAGACCCCGCCCCGGAAAACCTCAGCGGTCTTTTCCTCATCACGATAATAACCCAGGAACAGGCCCGCCGGGCGGCCCTTATCCAGGCGAATCACGATCTCGCCCTCCACGCCGTCGTCCACCGGGTTGCCTTCTTCGTCCACCAGATCGATCTCATAGGCGGGGGACGGGCGGCCCGTGGAGCCGGGCTTGGGCTCCATCCACTTGGTGGTCATAATAAGGGGGGTGGTCTCGCTCTGGCCAAAGCCCTCATGGATCTTAACGCCGGTGGCCTTGTAGAACTGGTTATAAACCTCCGGGTTCAGGGGTTCGCCGGCGGTGTTGGCCCACTCCAGAGCGCTTAAGTCATAATCCTTCAAATTCTCCTGGATCATGAACCGATACACCGTGGGCGGCGCACAAAAGCTGGTGACATGGTACTTGGAAATCATCTCCAACAGATCCTTGGCGATAAACCGATCAAGGTCGTACACGAACAGCGCCGCGCCGCAGATCCACTGGCCGTAGATCTTGCCCCAGCCCGCCTTAGCCCAGCCGGTATCCGCCACGGCGATATGCAGTGAATCGTCGTTCACGTTATGCCAATAGGCGGCGGTCACGATCTGCCCCAGGGGATAGGTATAGGAGTGGGCAGCCATCTTAGGCATACCGGTGGTGCCTGAGGTGAAATAGAGCAGCATGATGTCGTCATTCTCGGGCAGCTCCTCAGGGGGCGTGAAGGCCTCGCTTTCCCAGGCCATGGCCTCGGTGAGGTTGTGCCAGCCAGGCCGATCCCCCAGGGTGATCATGTGCTGAAGGGTGGAGCACTCGGGCCTGGCCTCGTCCACATGACCCATGACCTCATTCTCAAACACGGTTACAATGGCCTTAACGCTGGCTGCCTCGCAGCGGTACACAATGTCTTTTTTAGCCATCTGGTAGCTGGTAGGGATCATGATGCAGCCCAATTTGATCAGCGCCAGGGCGCAGATCCAGAATTCATAGCGGCGCTTTAAAACCAGCATCACCGGATCGCCCTTTTTAAGGCCCAGCTTTTTAAAGAAGTTGGCCGTGCGGTTGGATAGGCGGCTCATGTCGGAAAAGGTGAAGGACCTTTCTCGGCCATGTATATCGCACCAGATCATGGCCAATTTGTCCGGCGCGATGCGGGCATATTCGTCGATGATGTCGTAGGCAAAATTAAAATGCTCAGGCACCCTGAGCACAAAGTTGCGCTCCAGATTCCTTTGAGATGTATAGTCGATGCGTATGTAGCGATCTGCAAGCATGGATCAAAACTCCTTTTTAATCAGGGATCACCATGGCCAAAAAGCGCACCGGCTGATCCCCCGCCGCCTGCATGGCATGGGGCGTGTGGGAATCATAATAGATGCTGTCGCCAGGCTCCAGATAGATGTCATGCTCGCCCACCAGGATGCGCAGAGTTCCTTCTAAAATATAGTCGAACTCCTGGCCCTCATGGCTGTTGGGCACAAGCTCCTTGTTGACCTCCGGATGGATGGTGACATACAAAGGCTCAATCTTACGGTGCACAAAATTATACGCCAGGTTTTTGTAAACGTATTGATCTGCACGGGTAATAAAGCGGCCCTTGCCCTTGCGGGTCACGCTGAAAATGTTCAGCCGGGGGGTTTCGCCGGTGAGCAGCTCGGTCATATCCACATGGAATACTTCGTTGAGCTTCAGGCAGAAGCTGATAGGGATATCCGTCTGGCCGCTCTCATAGGCCATATATTCCGCCTCCGAGATGCCGCAAGCCTCGGCCATCTGGGCAACGGTGTAGTCCGAGATCTCGCGGAGATCGGCGATACGCATGGCGATTTGCTTAACCTGGTTCACCTGGTCGGACATAAAAGCACCTCCTCAAGCCCCTCCACAGGGGAATTTCTATCCATTATACTAAATTCCAGCGTTTCTTGGCAAGGGGCAGGCTCCCCGCCTATGAAACTTTTCCTGTTTTTTTATGGAAAAGGTTGTGCACAGCCCTTTGGTTTATGATATACTGATTGCTGCATGATTTGATCCTACTATAAGGCAGGCGACCCCAATGAGCAATTCTCCCCAATCCAATGGTATGTTCCACGACTTTTTCAAAGATGTTTGGAACGTTCCCAATGCCCTGACCATGGTGCGGCTCTTGCTGATCCCGGTATATCTGGTCGTTCACTCCCAGGGCCATAGGCTCGCAGCTCTGATCATCTTCTTAGCCGCCAGCTTCACCGACCTTTTGGACGGCTACCTGGCCCGCAAAAACAACCAGGTCACCAACTTCGGCAAGCTGATGGATCCCCTGGCTGACAAGGTGATGGTCATCTGCGTGATGATGACCCAGACCCTCACTGGCTGCGTGCCCTGGGCTGTGATGATCACTGTAATAATGAAGGAACTGCTAATGGTCATCGGCGGCGCGTTTATGCTCAAGGCAGGCATTGTGGTCTATGCGGATGTGTGGGGCAAGGTAGCCCAGTTCTCCTTTGTGGTGGGCCTGGTGCTCTCCTTCTTTCACGATAACTTCGCCGCCCTGGGCGCGGCGGTGGATCAGTGGATTTTGTGGCTGTCTTTGATGCTGACCCTGTTCGCCCTGTTCCATTATGCGCAAAATGCTTTGAAACAGCTAAAAGCCAAAAAGTAAGCATATTAAAGAGCGGCCTCCAGTCCAGTCGGAGGGCCGCTCTTTCGTTATATTTTTAGTACCCGAACAGCGCAAACATCACAGAGTCAGGCAGCTTCTGGGTGAGGCCAAAGAGGCTGGTCGCAGCGGTGGACAGGGCTTCTTGAGTCCACTGGGTCAATTGCTCGTCGGTCATATCGCCCAAGCTCACAAAGGTGGGCAGCGCCTCCTCCTGGGTGGCGGAGCGATCCACATGGAGGGTGGCCAGGCTCTGGCCCATAAGGGATAGCTCCAGGCTTATTTTCTCCTGGGCAACATTGCCCATGCCAAAGCCCTGTGCATCATAGATGAGGCTCAGATACTCCGTCTCAGCAGCTCCGTCGGAGCCAGTCACCTTCAAATTCCAATACAGGCTGGATTCCGCATCCTCCTTGGTAAAAATCAGGCTGTAGGTTTCCAACCCGTTGGAGATGGAGGCGGTAAAGCCCTGGGCATTGCGCAGATAGGCAAGGCGTATGGTGGAAACATCAAGGTCAATGGTCAATCTGGCGCTGACTTCCTCGCCCGAATCGGTAAACAGGCCGTTCATCCTCACAGTTTCGCCATCGGCGGTGATGGTCCAGTCCAGGGTATGGGTCACAGCCGCATCAGCGGTCTTGCGATAATAGGTAAAGTCCTGGCCGTCAGGGAGCTGAGGCGCAACCATCTCCGTTTGTTCTTCAACGCCGAAGGAGGCTAACATTTGATTCACCTGGGCCGCAGCCTTCTCCTCAGGGGTGAGCGCAGCGGCTTTGCCGGTCATGCGAATGGCTACGATCTCCCCGCCTCCATACCAGTAGGTCACCTCAAATTCCTGGCCTAGAGACCGAATCATCTCTGACAATTGGCGCATTTGCCCGTCATAGTAATCCAAGGCCTGCTGGCCGGTGTAGGTCGTGCCGTCGTCAGCGGTGATCCCCTGCTGAATCAGGGTGGCCGTAAAGGCTTCGGCAGACAGGAGGCCATCCACCACCGCATCCCACAGGCCCGCCAAATCCTCGCAGGTCATGGTCAGCCGAGCCACGGTATCCGCCGTGTCGTGAAGGTCGGAGGTTACTGTTTCCTGGCTCGTTTGTGCCCGGGCTGCCAGGGCCTGGATACGGCTTCCTACAGAGTTCGCCACCTTTTGGGCCATCTCGATCAGCGCGTTCTCCATGGCTTTCTGTTCCATATCCACGCCGTTCAAGGTAAAGTTTACTCCCGTGCCGCCCATCTGTTCATTCAGAAGGGTCAAAAGGCGCATCAAATCCTGATCTGCGGTTTCAGCATTCAGCGTCACCACCTGATTGCCCAGCATGGAAGAGGTCAGGTAGATCATTCCGTTTTTTTCCACGGTTTTGAAGGTGAGGGCATCCTCCCCCTGCATTTTCAGGGCAAAGGTATCTACCGCGCCGTTTGCGTTTTTCTGAGAGGTGGTTTCCACCTTCAAGGCGTTCAGCAGATCGGTAAAGAGCACCTGAGCCGTTTCGCCCTCCCCGGGCAGGGTGCCGGGCGTTACGTAAACCTGGGTGGTCAAGAGCGCGCCCGCTTCATAGGCCTCATCCATAGGGCTTTCATAGGCCAGCGCCGCCAGAGGCATCCAAACCAGCATGGCAGTCAAAAGCCAGGCAAACAGCTTTTTCATTTTATCTCCTCCTTGTTAAATCAGGGTGGTGTTTCTATTATAACCAATCAACGGCTGAGTGTCACCTTTTATTCCAAAAAGTCTGTTATTTTCCGGCCTTATTA
>JAFUPO010000322.1 GCA_017481185.1 Clostridia bacterium
CCTGAGAAATATTTTTCCCCGTGCGCTCAGCGGTAAACTGGGCAAAGGCCATGGCGATGGCCATCACCACCTCCGGGGTCAGCACAGCCTTTTCGCCTACTGCTACGCCCCGCACATCGCTGCCGCTCTTAAGAGAAAGCCAATTCATAAAATCCTCCTTAATATGTCGGTCACTCTGCCTGCAAATCATCCAGCGCGCCCCGAAGGGTGCGGTAAAGGGGCGCCAGGGCCCTGAAATCCTTCGCTACCCGATCCACCAGCTGAGGCTCAAAAGCCCAGCGGAAGGGGGGTGCTTCACGGAATATATACAAGTCTTTTTTGACATACCAGTCTGCCAGCGCAGGCGGGATATTCTCCGGCACAGCCAGCCGCTTGTAGCTATATCCGCCCAGGCGCAGGCGATGCTTTTCCATTTGGCAGTCCTCAATCAGGTCTATGAACCGTTGGGGCTGCGCCGCCATCCGCTTGCGCAAAAGCTCCATAGCCGCCTTGTTTTCACCCCAGAAGCCCAGCCCCCACTCCAGCCTATCCGGGCCAAACTCGAACCAGTACATCACCGAGCCCTCCCGGGGCTCCCCGGCCCTGCGAAACAAAAGCCATAAATGATCCCGATAGGGGCTTTTATCCTTGGAAAACCGGGTATCCCGATGGATGCGGGAAAGGCACTTATGAGGCCTTGTCTCCATCTCCGGATCAATTTTCAGCATGGCGGGGGCCAAATCCTGAATGAAATCATAAAAGGGCTGGCGCACATCCTGATAATAAGTTTCCCGGGTTTCCTCAAAAAAGCTGTGGTAGTTGTGAAAGCGCAGATTCAAAAAGTATTCCACCGTGGCGTCTGTAAAACCGGTAAACATTCGCCGCCTCCTTTGCGTACATCCCTATTATACCTTCATTCCCCGTCGGTTTCAACCGCCTACAGCAGGCGAAATTTCGCTTTTTTCGTCATTGACGGAGCTTGCCGGGCAAGCTATACTTGAAACCAGCAAAGATCAAGGAGGGGCTTTCATGGATGCCTTGTTGGAACGCACGGCTCGCCTGGTGGGCGAGGAAAAAGCCCGAAGACTAAAAAACAAGCGCGTTGCTATTTTCGGCGTAGGCGGCGTTGGCGGGTACATCGCTGAAGCTCTGGCCCGGGCCGGAATAGGCGCCATCGATCTGATAGATCATGATACCGTGAGCCCTACCAATCTGAACCGGCAATTGATCGCGCTTCATTCTACCATAGGCCAATTGAAGGTGGCGGTCATGAGGGATCGCATCCTTGACATCAATCCTGATTGCCAGGTGAACGCCTATCCCCTCTTTTACCTTCCAGAAAATGCCGATACCTTTGACCTTTCCCAATACGATTACGTAGCCGATGCCATCGATACCGTTTCTGCCAAACTGGCTCTGATTGAGGGCTGCCACAAGGCGAACACGCCCATCATCAGCGCCATGGGGGCGGGCAACAAAATGGACCCCTGCGGTTTCATTGTATGCGATATTCAAAAGACCTCCGTTTGCCCTCTGGCCCGCGTGATGCGCCGGGAGCTGCGCAAGCGAGGCATCGACCATGTGAAGGTAGTCTACTCCCAAGAGGAGGCCCTTACTCCCTCTGGCGACAAGCGCACCCCTGGCAGCGTTCCCTTTGTGCCTGGGGCCGCCGGGCTGGCCATGGCCGGCGCTATCCTCAAGGAGCTGTGGGGATAGCTGTTACCGCAGACCAATTAATTATCCCAAGTATGAAAAAAGGCCTCCTTGTCCAGACTCTGAAGACAAGGAGGCGTTTTGATGCGGGATGATAAGCGCAAGGTAGCCCTGATCGGCGTAGGAATGGTGGGATCCAGCTATGCCTACGCTCTTTTGACTCAAAATCTGTGCGATGAGCTGGTGCTCATTGATGCCAACCAGCAGCGGGCCCAAGGGGAAGCCATGGATCTGAACCACGGGCTGGCCCTGGCAGCCTCCAGCATGGTCATCTATGCTGGCAACTATTGCGACTGCAAAGACGCTGATCTGGCCGTTCTCTGCGCTGGGGCTGCCCAGGC
>JAFUPO010000323.1 GCA_017481185.1 Clostridia bacterium
AACAAGTTCTATTATGAACACCGGATCCTTACCGAGGATCTGCCCGCATCCGCTGCCCGGGTGGCCCTGACCGAAGCGGTGAAGAACACCATTAAGCGCGGATTGTGGCTGGTAGGTATCGAAGCCCCTGAAAGAATGTAATGAAAGAGGTTTCTCATGGCCCAGATTCTCATTGATGCGGACGCCTGCCCGGTCATCTCCCTGGCAGAAAAGGCGGCCCGGGCCCATGGGCTCAAGGTGGTGCTTTTGTGCGACACCCATCATGTGCTTACCTCTGATTACAGCCAGGTGGTGGTGGTTGGCGCGGGGGCTGACGCAGTGGATCTGGCCCTCATCAACCGCTGCCAGCGGGGGGATATTGTAATCACCCAGGATTATGGGGTGGCAGCCCTGGCCCTTGGCAAGGGGGCCAAAGCCATTCATCAAAACGGCCTTGTTTACACCAACGACAATATCGACCGGATGCTCATGGAGCGGCACCTTGCCCGAAAGGCTCGAATGAGCGGCAAGCATCCCCTCAAAGGCCCTAAAAAACGAACAGCCCAGGATGACCTTCGCTTTTTGGAGGCCTTTCGGAGCCTGATTGCCCAAACCCTTTCTCCTTGACTGCAAGCTTTAAGGTAGCATCGCTCTGTATTCAGCTTTTCGTGTTTCTGTATCAAACACGGAAAGCTTTTCTTTTTGGAGGAAGCATGAAAAAGCGTGTGTTTTACTCAGAGCTGGCCTATCTTCTGGGCCTTTTGATCCTGGCCCTGGGCACAGCCCTGATGGAGCGGGCTGACTTCGGCGTTTCCATGGTGGTGGCGCCAGCCTACATCCTTCACCTGGCCTTAAGCCCCCGGTTTCCCTTTTTTACCTTCGGTATGGCGGAATACACCCTTCAGGCGGCGCTGCTGCTTTTGACCCTGCTGCTTTTGCGACGGGCCAAATGGAGCTATCTTTTTTCCTTTATTACAGCGGTGATCTACGGCTTTATGCTGGATGGCGCCATGGCCCTTATCGCCCTGATTCCGCCCATTGGGCTGGCGGGAAGCCTGCTGTTTTTTCTTATGGGAATGGTCTTTTGCGCCATGGGGGTATCGCTGCTCTTTCACACCTATATCTCCCCCGAAGCCTATGAGCTGCTGGTAAAGGAGGTTTCTCAAGCCTTTCACTGGGATATTCATCGGTTCAAAACCCTGTACGACTGCCTGAGCTGCTTTATCAGCGTGATCCTCTCCTTTGCGGTCTTTGGCCTGTGGCGCTTGGAGGGGGTGAAGGGAGGCACCCTTTTTTGCGCATTGGTGAACGGCTCCCTTATCGGCCTGTGCACCCGCTTTATGGAGAGCCGGTGGACATTTCAGGATCGTTTCCCTCTGCGGGCTTATTTTTAAAAAACTCAAAAAGCGGCGGCAGGCTGCAAAGGAGGGGGCTTTGCGTAAATGGCCGACACTTGCAGCCGATGCCAACGCAGAAAGCAAAAATTCCTGCCAGAAGGCAGGAATTTGCGTTTTTGGGGGTAAATAGTTTGAGGCCGTCAGCTTACGCTGACGGCCTCTTTGAGCTTCTTAGTAGCGGTTCTGACGCTGGGCATCGAAGCACTCACGGCAGTACACGGGGCGATCGCCACGGGGCTGGAAGGGCACCTGGGTGGTGCGGCCGCAGCCGTCGCAAATCACTTCGTACATCTGACGGGGCTGATGGGCCTGGCCGCCGTTACGACGGGCAGCGCGGCAAGCGGGGCAACGGCCGGGCTCGTTCTGGAAGCCCTTCTCGGCAAAGAAGGCCTGCTCAGAAGCGGTGAACACGAATTCGGTGCCGCAGTCACGGCAAGTGAGAGTCTTATCTTCGTACATGGTGGGGAAACCTCCTCTTTCTTTTTGCACCCAAATCCATCCCTCATTCGATTGCTTCCATCGGTTCCCGAACGCTTGGGGCAAAAACCAACAGGAGTGAAAAACCGTTTGAATACCTGGGTTGGGCTAACGGCAACTATTATAGCACGATTTTTTCTGATTGTACACCCCCGGTTTTGAATTTTTTCCTGTTAAATTTTTTTCTGATAGACCGATTAAAATTCTAAAAGTCATTTTCTTAACTTTTTTTACAATTTTCCTTATTTTTCTGCATTTAGGTCTTTTCTTTTTTGTCGTTTTATTGTACAATCTGTCTTGTAAGGACCCGAGCAAAAATAATTCTTATAGAAGTGAGGTGCTCATATGAAAGACGTCATCATGAACTACGAATCTCTAGGCGAAAGGATCCGCAGGCTGCGCCACAGCATGAACATTACCCAGGATGCCCTGGCTGAGCGGCTTGGGATCTCCGCTTCCTTCCTGGGCCATTTAGAACGGGGCAGCCGCAAGGCCAGCCTGGATACTCTGGTTGCCCTGTGCAACTACCTGAACGTAAGCCCCGAATACCTCCTGGCTGACAGCTTAAATGCCGAAAACCTTGCTGCTACCTCCAAGCTGACCCCCCGCCAGCATACGGCTTTGAATGAAATTTACCATGTGATCCAATCCACCATCGTCGACTGGACCGCCATGGCCCAGCAGGACAAGAAGGATTCGGATGAAGCCAAGGAAAATGAAAACGCCAAGGCCCCCGTGGAAACCGAAGAAACCGAAGCGACCGAAGAAAAGCCTGAAGCATAAAAAGAGGCGACCTTCTGAAAAGAAGGCCGCTTCTTTTTGATATATAAATAGGTAAAAAGTGCTTTATTTTTACTTCCAATTTTTCTTTTCAGCCTCGGGCAGGGCTTTTTTTAAGCCCTTGGAACCGTTGACCACCACCGGGTGACGGGTTAATTCCATCATGGGCAGATCCCCTGAGGAGTTGCCGTAGCTGCGGGAGTTTTCTGCATCCAATTCATGGCCCCGGGCTGCCAAATATTCAGCGATACGCAGGGTTTTGTTAAACCCCCGGCAGTTTAAGGAGGCCAGGGTGCCGGTATAGATCCCCTCATCATCCACACCGCAGCGGGTAGCGATGATCCCCTGCACCCCCAGGCGCTTTTCAAGGATGTTAAGGTAGGCATCCGGGGAGGCGCTGATGATCAGCACCTCCATGCCTTCCTCCCGGCATTTCTGCATTTCCCAGATGCCCTGGGGAAAGATGCGCTTATTTAATACTTCTTGGTAAAAGCCTTCCGCCAGAGCCTCCACCTGTGATTGGCTTTTTCCTTTAAGAAAGGCCACCGCCTGCTCCTTGGCCTGGGTATCATCCAATATTTTCAGCACATAATTCAAATAAGCCCCCGCTGCCTGGCGAAGATCCTTAAAGCTTGCCTCCCTGCGGCGAAAGCAGTACCATAAAAACGGAAGGATCGAATCCCCCTTGGCTAAGGTTCCGTCAAAGTCAAAAAGGGCGTAGGCTTTCCTCTCTGCCAACACGTATCGCTCCCTTGCTTTTGCTCCTTAGAGTATAGCACAATACTGCAAAAAGTGCTACAATAGACTATCCCCCCTTTGAAAGGAAGCATGGCCATGACACTTGCCCTTATTGCGGATCTCCACGGCAACTGGCCCGCCACCCAAGCAGTGGCAGAGGATCTTCAGCGCCGAGGCATCACCCAGGTGTATTGCCTGGGCGATTTGGTGGGCAAGGGCCCTGAATCTCATAAAACCTGCGACTGGGCCAGGGAGCATTGCCAGGTGATCCTGTGCGGCAACTGGGATGTGGGCATTGCCCGAAAGCGCTTTCCCAACGATTCATTTTACTGGGATCAGTTGGGCCCGGAGCGCATGGCCTTTTTGGCAGCCCTGCCCAAGGAGCACCTGTTTACCTTTGCAGGGATGAAATTCAGGCTCATCCATGGCAGGCCAGTCATGCCCCAATTGCTTTTTTCCCACTCCGAGGCCGATGCCTTTAAGCCTTACCTGGAGGGGGTGGATGTGTTCGGCTATGCGGATTCTCACCGCCCAGCCTTTCGCACCCTCAACGGCGGATACCTTTTCAACACCGGCAGCGTGGGCAACTCCCTGGGGGTCAACAAGGCTCATTACATGATTTTGACTGAGCAGCCCAGCGGGGTGGACTTTACCTGCGTTTCCCTCCATTATGATAACGCTCTGGCCGCCCGCATTGCTGAAAATACCCCCGGTCTCCCCGGGAAGGACGCCTACATCCGCGAAGTGACCACCGGCATTTACTCAAGATAATCAGAAAGGCTTTCATGATGCAGCACTATCCCCTCTGGACCCGGAACTTTACCATTACCACCTTCGGGTCCCTGATCTCCATGATGGGCAATGCGGTAACGAAATTTGCCCTGGGCCGAGTGGTGTTTGACAATACCGGTTCTGAATCTCTCTACGCCATCTTTCTGGCGGTGGCCACCGTGGCTAGGATCCTTGTGCCCCTGTTTGCCGGGCCGTATCTGGATCGGGCATCAAGGCGGGATACCATCATTCGGGTGGACGTGTTTTACACCCTGATGTTTGCGGTGCTGGCCGCCTTGACCACGGCAAACATTTTCAACTATCCCCTGTTTCTTTTTATTGCGGTGCTCCTGGGCTGTGCAGACAGCCTGTACACCGTGACCTATGATTCCTTTTATCCGGAGCTTATCTCCCCGGGCAACTTCTCCAAGGCTTACTCCATCGGCAGCCTTTTGCACCCTTTGGCCAACACGGTGATGATCCCGGTCGCCAATGTGGTGTATGAAAGCGTAGGCGTAGCGCCCCTGTTTTACTTCAACACTGTGGCGTTCTTTTTGACCCAGTGGGTGGAAAGAAAGATTCAGGTTCAGGAAAAGCACCTGATGCCCGGCGCTCAGCCTGTCCAGCGGCCCAGCTATGTGAAGGAGCTTTTAAACGGCGTTCATTACTTAAAGCAAGAAAAGGGCCTCATGGCCATTACCTCTTTGTTTTTTGTAACCATGCTGGTATTGGCCATGCCGGATACCTTGATGCTGCCCTATTTTACCACCCACCCGGTGTACACGGTGCAGATGTACTCCTTCCTCTCCTCCTCCCACACCCTGGGCCGCATTGCCGGAGCCATCTTTCATTACCGGGTGCCCATTGCCCCCCGCAAAAAGTTTGCTATTGCGCTGGGGGTATACACCTCCATTGCCCTTTTGCAGGGCCCCCTTTTATATCTGCCCTATCCCATGATGATCGTAAGTATGTTCTTTTACGGGGTGCTGGGGGTTACCTCCTTTAATATCCGCACCAGCGGCACCCAAAGCTACGTGCCCAGCCATATGCGGGGCCGGTTCAACAGCTTGTTTACCATGATCACCACCAGCGGCACCCTGGTGGGCCAATTGATGGCCGGGGCCCTGGGGGAACGGTTCCCCATCCCGCTGATTCTTTTCATCTTCCAGGGGCTTTACTTCCTGGCGGCCC
>JAFUPO010000324.1 GCA_017481185.1 Clostridia bacterium
ACTTTTGCTGGGGGTAATCGTAGCCCATCGCGGCGGTCACCGCCTGCCAGGGCATCGTTTCCTCGCCGCCGTCCTGCTGCTTAAGGGCTGCGGCGGTAAGCCAGTAGAGGCGGTCATCCAGTTGGGCAAAGGAAATGGGCCGCTCGCAATCCTCCCGATACCAGAGGGATTTGGCCGTATCGTAAACGAACAGGTGGGGCTCGCCGCTTTCATCCAGAAGGGACAGGTAGTATAAGGCCCCCAGGCTGCCGCCCACCCCTGCCTGATAGCGGGCCTCTCCCAAGGGTTGGCTGATGATTTGGGGCAGGGAACCATCGTAAGCCATCACGGCGGAGCGGCTTTTATAGTACAGGGCTCCCCCTACCTGGCAAAGGCTCTTTGCGCTGTCCCTTGCCACCCCCTGGCAAAGCAGGGTTTGCAGCTGGTAGGCAGAGGGCTGGCTGCCATAGATGCGGTGCAGGCACCCTTCTTTGAAAAACACCGGGTAGCCCTGGTAGCTCACCGCGCCGGTGAACACCCCATCGGTGCCCAGGGACACGGCATAAGAGTCTGTTGACAGGCCCATGAAACATTTCCAATTCTTGAAATCCCCCAATTTGGAGGCATAAATCTCGTTGATGGGCTTGCCATCCTCCATGCCGTAGCGGCAGCCCCACAGCCGGTTGCCCGACTCGCACAGGTAGTCCATGGCCGGGGCTTGGCGCTTTAAGGTGACGCCAACGAGGGTGAGCACCTGGTCTAACAGCCCTGTGAAAACCACGTAATCCTCTCCCGCCCCCTGGAGAATGGTATCGCCGTTCAAGGCCTCCACCTGGGCCTGAAGGCCAGGGGAATCCCCGGTATAGCTGAGGCCCGACACCGTGACCCCGTCGAAAGCGGCAAAGCCCTGGCCGATGCCCGGGGCCTCCATGCGCAGATAAACTGTGGGAATCTGCACCCACTCCCCCGTAGCCTCCGCATACTGATTGAGGATGTGGGCCTCCTGGGCGGTATCCACCCAAAGCTGGCCGTTTTGCGGGTTCTCCGGGGCTGAGGCTGCCAAGGTGGCTTCCTCCAGGTCATAGGCCTCCCCATCCTGCTTGCAGAGGGTGAGGGTTACATCGCCCTGGGTGGTAAAGGTATGGTCAATGGCGCCGAAGTCCGTCAAATCCTGGGTGTTGATGTACTGCCTGTCCGGCCAGATAACGATATACGCGCCCATGGAAATCAGCTGCTTTTCGCCCTTTTCCAAGTGAAAGCCGGCCACCGGCAGGCCGTTGGCGTAAAAGACCCCATCGTCCACCCAATAGAGGGCGTCCTTGGCGATGAGGCCGCCAGGGTCGGCCATCTCCCGCACCGTCAGCCGGGGCTTGCGGGTGGAAAGCAGGGGATAATGGCGGCCGGAAAGGTTTTGCATATGGTACATGGCCCCCTCCCGGCCCCTGAGGTTGTGATCATAGCCCGGAAAGGACTGGGTTACCAGCATACTCTGCTCCGGGGCGTTAAGCTGTGGATAGTTCATTGTGTGCGCCTTTCATTTTTCTTTTGCAAGGGAGACTTTCTTTGGGAAAAAAGAAAGCCGCCAGGGGGTGACCCCCTGGACCCCGGTTCCCGATGGGGCAAACGCCCCTTGCATAATTAGTTCCGGGTGTTACGTTCCGGGGGCATATGCAATGCCCCCCTACATCGCATCGTAGGGGCGGATCCTGTATCCGCCCGCCAGGGGCTGAGCCCCTGCACCCCAGTTCCCGAAGGAACAACCAACTTTCGCATAGTTCCTTCCGGGTGTTACGTTTCGGGGGCATATACAATGCCCCCCT
>JAFUPO010000325.1 GCA_017481185.1 Clostridia bacterium
CGGGTTGTGCAGAAAATCCACGATCTCCGTCAGCGCTTCCTTGGCTTCATCCTGCCCGGCCACATCGGCAAACGTTTTACCGGTCTGGCTTTCCACATAAATTTTGGCATTGCTCTTGCCAAACTGCATAGCGTTGCCGCCCAGGCCATTGCCGCTGTCGCGCTTTTTGCCAATGGCGTCAATCTCGTCAATAAACACGATGCAGGGGGCTTTTTCCTGGGCCTGCTTGAACAGATCCCGCACCCGGGCAGCGCCCATGCCCACGAACATCTCCACAAATTCAGAGCCGGAGATGGAAAAGAAGGGAACCTTGGCTTCGCCGGCTACTGCCTGGGCCAATAGGGTTTTGCCCGTGCCGGGAGGGCCCACCAGCAGCGCGCCCTTGGGCAACTTAGCGCCGATGGCCTTGTATTTTTCGGGGGTGTGAAGAAAATCAACGATCTCTGAAAGGGCCTGCTTGGCCTCGTCCTGCCCTGCAACATCGTGAAAGGTTTTGCCGGTTTGAGCGGCTACATACACTTTGGCGTTGCTTTTACCAAAGCTCATGGCTCCAGGGCCGCCGCCCATCTTTTTGGTCATAGAGCGGGTAAGCAATTGGCCTACGCCCACAAACAAGAGCACCGGGAAGATCCAGGAAATCAGAAATTCAAGGAGGGGATTGTTCTGCTTGGGGATCTGCTGGGCAAACTCCACGCCAGCTTCACGGAGTCGCTCCACCAACTGGTCGTCGCTGATGCGGCCCGTTTGATAGTAATCGACCTTTGCATCCCCATTGGTTACAGTAAAGAGGATGGAGCCATCCTCCAGCACCACCTCCTTGACCTGCTTTTCCTCCAGCCTATCCAGAAAAGTGGAATAGGTCACTTCCTTCACCTGAGGTTGGAACAGCATGGGAAAAACGAGGGCGTTGAGCAGCAATAGAACGATTAAAGAGAATAAGTAATACGAAATAATTGGTTTTTTAGGGGGCTGAACATCTTGTTTCACAGCGTTACCTCCTTGACTGGATTTGACAGTGGCTATTATAATAAACAGGATGGACTCTCACAATGGATAGTGTTCCAAAACAACAAATGAAAAGAGGAAAGCAACATGATTCAGGCTGAAACCGCCTTTGCCGCTTTGGAAGGCCTTTTGGATTTTGCTCAGGCTCACGGACTCATTGAGGCGCAGGATCGTTTGTATTATCGCAACCTGCTGATGGATGCGCTGAAATATGATGCGCCTATAGAAGCAATTGCCATGCCTTTGGCGGAAACGGCCACCAAGGCCTTGGATGTGCTGGCGGAGGATGCGCAAAAGCGGGGCGTGATCGGTGAAGGCCAAACGGAAAAAGAGCTTTTTACCGCCCGGCTTATGGGCCTTGTGACGCCCTCGCCCAAGCAGGTGCGGGAGACTTTTCAAAAGATTTGCGACACCAAGGGCTCCCAGGCTGCCCTGGGCTGGTTCTATCAGCTCTGCCGCGACTGCGATTATATCCGCGTGGATCAGATTGCCCGCAACATCCGCTATTTTGCCGATACCCCGGCAGGGGAGCTAGAGATCACCATCAACCTTTCCAAGCCGGAAAAGGATCCCAAGGAGATCGCCAAACTGAAAAATGCCCCCCAGGTGGGCTACCCCAAATGTATGCTTTGCCCGGAGAATCCTGGCTATGCAGGCCGCGCTAATTTCCCTGCACGGCAGAACCACCGCATGATTCCGCTTAAACTGGCGGGGCAGGACTGGTTTGTGCAGTACTCGCCCTATCTGTATTATAACGAGCACTGCATCGTTTTAAACAGCCAGCACGTGCCCATGAAGATCGACCGGGGCACCTTTGAGAGGCTTTTTGATTTTGTGGGCCAGTTCCCCGGCTATTTCCTGGGCTCCAATGCGGATCTGCCCATCGTGGGCGGCTCCATCCTGAACCATGACCATTTCCAAGGGGGCAATTATCTCTTCCCCATGGACAAGGCCCCGGTGAAAACGAAATTGGCAGCTCCCGTTGAAGGCGTCGAGGCCTCCATTTTGGATTGGCCTATGAGCTGCCTGTGCCTAAAAGGCCGGGAGCCGCAGAAGCTCATCGACGCTGCCGATCAGGTGCTCGCCGCCTGGCGGGGCTGGTCTGATGCGGAGAATGACATTCTAGCCCAAACGGAGCAGGGCCCCCATAATACCATTACGCCCATCCTGCGCCGGGAGAACGATCAGTATAAGCTGATGCTGGTATTGCGCAACAATCGCACCACCCAGGAGTGCCCCTTGGGCATCTTCCATCCCCATGCGCCTCTGCACCATATCAAGAAGGAAAATATCGGCCTGATCGAAGTGATGGGCCTGTTCATTCTCCCGGGCCGCCTCAAGGAGGAAATCAAGGAGCTGACTGGCTACCTCACTGGCGAAAAACCCATGGTATGCCCTGATGAAGGCGACGCCAGCTATAAGCACTATCCCTGGATGGAGGAGTTAGCGGCCAAGTATGGCACGGCCCTCTCCCTGGAAGAGGCAGACAAGGTGCTCCACGATGAAATGGCCCTCATCTGCGCCCAGGTGCTGGCTGATGCTGGCGTTTACAAGCAGACCGAAAAGGGCTTAAAGGGGATGCTTGCCTTCCTAAACAGCCTGGGCTATAAGGAGGCATAATCATGGCGGAGCCCTTGGCTTTCCGCTACGGCGATGAAAGCCTTCAGATTCCTGTTGAAGGAGCTCAATGGATTCGGCTGCTTGAGGAAAAGCCCAACACGCCCATCAATGATTTGGGAGCAGCTTTTCACCAGGCAGTGGAGGCGGATATGATTGCCTCTCGGCCTTTGAAAGAGCTGATCGCGCCCAATGAGCAAGTGACCCTCGTCGTCAGCGACGTGACCCGGGCCTGGATGCACCAGGATGTGGTGTGCGAATTGCTGGTAAAATACCTCCATGAGGAAATGAGCCTGCCCTTTGAGAACTTGGTCATCCTCATTGCTCAAGGTACCCATCGCCCCCATACCCAAGCTGAGATGGTGAAGACCGTTTCCGCTTACGTGGCGGAGCGGGTGCGCTTGGTAAACCATGACGCCATGGCGGCAGATTTAGCTTTTGTGGGCAATACCTCCCGGGGCACCCCGGTAAAGGTAAATCCTCTGTGCGTGGGCCGCAAGGTGATCATGGTGGGCGGCACGGTGCATCACCTGATCGCAGGCTATGGCGGCGGGCGCAAGAGCATTGTGCCTGGCGTGGCCGGATGGGAGACCATTCAGAAAAATCACAGCTACGCTCTGCACCCCGTTTTTTCGCAGGCGGCGGAACACGTGGGTCTGGGCATTTTAGAGAAGAATCCCGTTCACCTGGATATGGTGGAGGCGGCTGAAATGGTAGCCCCTGTCTTTGGCGTGAACCTGGTGGTTAACGCTCAGGGCAGGCACTGCGCCCTGCTCTGCGGCCACTGGCTCAAAGCTTGGGAACAGAGCTGCAAAATGGTCAACGACCTGTTTGGCCTGCCCATCAGCGAGAAGGCGGATGTGGTTATCGCAGGCTGCGGCGGCTTCCCCAAGGATATTAACCTTTACCAGGGCGTAAAATCCCTTCTGAACGCCAATGAAGCGGTGAAGGACGGGGGAGAAATCATCTTTCTCTGCCAGTGCCGTGAGGGCGGCGGGCCGCCGGATTTCTTTGATTGGATTAAGCCCTTGAAAGAGGGCAGGCTGACCGAAGCCCTGCGGGCTAACTTTACCATTGCAGGCTATGTGTTTTTTGCCATGTGCCAGGTGGCTCGCCGCTGCAAGGTGCGGATGCTGACTCAGCTGCCGCCCGAAACCACCCTTGCAGTGGGCGTGGAAGCCTGTCAAAGCCTGGATGAACTGCTAAGACGCGTGGATTTTGCTGGCAAAACCGTATACGCCATGCCATTTGGAGGCAGTATTTTGCCTTATTTGGGATAAAAAGAACAATTAAAAAACATTTTAAAAACCTATTGACATTTGCGCGGGTGTGTGCTTTAATCCACCTAAACCGGTGATGTGGAGATCAAACCGCAAGGCGAGCTCACAGAGAGTCGGGGCAGGTGGGAGCCCGGCAGCGTGCGCAGCGGCAAATGGACCACGGAGGGCGCGGTGAACGCGGCACAGCCGCCAGTATCCTGCGACGCAGTTCCAGCGTGAAAGGGAAAAGCGTGTGTCGGCACGCGATGAGCCGGGCGAAGTATATTTCGCCAACCAAGGTGGTACCGCAGGTGATATTTTCGCACCTGTCCTTGAAAAAGGACAGGTGCGTTTTTTATTTCCAGGGCCCCGGCAGTCTGGCTTCTCCGACGGACATTTCCAACCTACATTTTCATTTTTGAAAGGAGAATCCCCATGAAGAAACTGACTGCTCTGGTTCTGTCCCTGATCCTGGTTCTTTCCTTCTCCCTGACCGCTCTGGCTGATGAGCCCCTGCAGGTAGCGGTGCTCCAATTGGTTGAAAACGGCGCTTTTGCGGATATGCGGGAGGGCTTCATTGCCCGGATGCGCCAGCTGGGCTATACCGAGGAGCAGATGGAGATCACCCAATTGAACGCCTCCGGCGATATGTCCAACCTATACGCCCTGTGCCAGAACCTGGTGGATGATGAGGTGGATCTGGTTGTACCCATCGCCACCCCGGCCGCCCAGACCTTTGTGCAGTTGGAAAGCGGCATCCCAGCCTTTTTCATTTCCGTTTCCAATCCTGTGGGCGCTGGCCTTCTTACCGCGCTGGAAACTCCGGATCGCGATGCGACCGGCACCTCCAACGCCATCCCGGTCAGCGAGATGTTCAAATTGGCCGATACCCTGACCCCCGGCATCCAGACCTACGGCCTCATCTATTGCAAGAGCCAGGTTAACTCTGTGACCACCATTGAAAGCGCCAAGGAATACCTCACCGCCAACGGCTTGAGCTACGAAGAGGTGGTGGTAGCCAATTCCGCGGAGGTTTATGAGGCTATGCTGGCCCTGTGCGAGCGGGATATTCAGGGCATCTTTGTTCCCAACGACAGCGTCATCCAGGACGCTATGGCCAAGGTGGCTGAGGTGGCCATGGAGGAGGGGATCCCGGTGTACGGTTCCTCCGCCGTGATGGTGGAAAGCGGCGCTTTTGCCACCATCAGCATCTCTGATACTCAGATCGGCGCTATCACCGCAGACCTGGTGAAGCAGTACCTGGATGGAACCCCTGTGGCAGAGATCCCGGCCATTGTGGTGGATCAGTTCACCACCGTGATCAACCAGACCACGGCGGATGAGCTTGGCATCGAGCTGAGCGACGAGGTTTTAAACGCCGCGGTGATCGTCGATTAAGGAGGAGCTTTTATGACCCAGATCCTTGGCGCCTGCCAGATGGGGTTTGTGTATGGCCTGTTGGCGTTGGGCGTATACATCACCTTCCGCATCCTGAACACGCCAGATTTAACGGCGGACGGCAGCTTTACCCTGGGCATGGCGGTGTGCGCCATGGTATCCGGCGCAACAATGCCATTTTTAGGCCTTCTAGCGGCCTTTCTATGCGGTTTGGTTGCAGGGGCTATAACGGGCCTTTTGCAGACCAAAGCGGGCATACACCCCATTTTAGCGGGTATTTTGACCATGTCCGGCCTGTACTCGGTGAATATGTTCGTGATGGGCGGCAGCCCCAATGTGAACCTGACCACCACCCTGTTCAAACAGGCTCACAAACTCATTGACGGTATTGACCGCACCGGCAAGAACGTAGTGACCCTGATTATTGCAGGCGTTTTCACCCTGGCTGTTACGGCAGTGCTGATCTGGCTGTTTAAGACCCATATCGGCCTGTGCATCCGGGCTACGGGCAACAATGCCGAAATGGTTAAGGCTTCTTCCATCAACGCCGGGCGCATGAAGGTGCTGGCCCTATCCCTGGCCAATGGGCTGGTAGCCCTTTCCGGGGCCATGAACGCTCAGATGCAGGGCTTTGCAGATGTCAACGGCGGCACTGGCATGGTGGTGGTGGGCATCGCCTCGGTGATCATTGGCGAACTGTTCACGGGCCGCCGGGGCGTAACGGTGGGCCTGATCTCAGCGCTGATCGGCTCCATCGTGTACCGGCTGATCTACGCCATGGCCATCAACTATACCGCTTTGCCTGCTTACGCGCTGAAGCTGGTGTCTGCGCTGATTGTGGTGCTGGCCCTGGCCATCCCGACGGCGATCAAAAATATGAAGGCCCAGGCGGCGCAAAGGAGGGCCAACCATGCTTAAGATTCAAAACCTCGATGTATGGTTCTTCAAAGGTACGGTCAATGAGCATCATGGCCTGGATCACCTGGAGCTGCACGTCACGCCCGGCGAGTTTGTGACCCTGGTAGGCTCCAATGGCGCGGGCAAGTCCACCCTGTTCAACGCCATTTGCGGCACCATTCCGGCACAAAGCGGGCGGATCATTCTGGACGAGCAGGAGATCACTTATCTGCCGGACCATAAGCGAGCCAAGATCATCGGTCGCCTGTTTCAGGATCCCATGAAGGGCACGGCGCCGGACATGACCATTGAGGAAAACCTGGCCCTGGCCAATGCCCGGGGCAGCCGGGGCGCCTTGTCCATGGCGGTACGCAGGCGGGATCGGGAGCAGTTCCGGGCAGAATTGGCCGCCTACGGAATGGGCCTGGAGGATCGAATGAAAACCAAGGTGGGTCTCCTTTCCGGCGGCCAGCGGCAGGCTATGACCCTTTTGATGGCTACCATCGCCAAGCCCAAGCTGCTGCTTCTGGATGAGCATACCGCGGCGCTGGATCCAGCGACCGCCCAAACGGTGATGGATATTACCTGCAAAATCGTGAAGGAGCGCAAGCTCACTACCTTGATGATTACCCATAACATCAACGCCGCCTTGAAAACGGGTACCCGAACCCTGATGCTGGATAAGGGCCGCATCATTCTGGATATTTCCGGCCAGGAACGGGAGCGGATGACCATGGATGACCTTTTGAGCCGTTACCGCCAGAAAAGCGGCGAGATCTTCGCTGCCGACCGGGCGCTGTTAAGTAGGTGAACGTATTTTTGCGAGAGAGGGTATTTCTTTTAGAAAAAAGAAATACCCTCTCTCGCGCTCTCACCCAAAGA
>JAFUPO010000326.1 GCA_017481185.1 Clostridia bacterium
CACTTTGACGGCGCATAGTAAGCCCTGTACAGCACAAATGCCGGCGAGTTGCCCTCCAGTATATCTGACAGACCTGAGCTCACCAGGGTATGCAGATACTCGCCTGCCAGGTAGTACCACAGGATGGCCAAGCCCTCTAAGCCGATGATGAGCACGGCCCCTGCCAACAGCGCCGCCCAGTAGGTGCCTGTGAGCACGCTGGCAACCATTCCCATGGCAAAGCCGTAGAAATTGATTGCCAGGAGCACGCCCATCCTAGGCAGCAGTATGCCCCAATCCACATAAGGCAGCAGTCCATTGGCTGCCACGATGAGCAGATACAATAAATAATTCAGCACGATGGGGCCAATGCACAGCACCAGATAGGCGATGCACCGACGGCCATACTCCGTCTCCCGCCTATCAGGCAGCGATGCCTGGAGCATCCCCTGGCGGCGGCTAAACAGGTGCCGCATCAGCATCATCGCAGTGAGAAAGCCCAGGCCGCCAAAGAGAACCACCATGGCCTCCTGACTTTGCGAAAACATTACATTAGAGGATACCAGCTCGCGCAGGTTCTGCGCCTGATATTCAGGCCGGGTATTTCGCAGAATGGATTCTTTCATATTGGGAATATGAGACATACCCCAGAAAGGAAGAATAAAGAAAACTACCAGAAAAACAATAACGCCGATAAATACATTTCTTTTGAGCAGAAAATGGGTCGTATTTGCTTTAGTTTTGCGCATAGCCACGATCCTCCATTTCCAGAATGAATACTTCCTCCAAGGAGAGAGGCAAAAATTCCATAAAAATCGGAGCAAGGCCCTTAAGGTTCGCTTCCAGCTTACAGCGATCGCCCCGAAGAGTCAGCATACACAGCCTGCCCTGCCGCTGCAAACGCAGGGGATGAAAGGGGGCAAAGGCCTCGTCGCTTATATCCTCAGCAGGGATCAGCTGCACCCGATGCACATCTCCCAGCAACGCATCCAAATCGCCGGAGCAAACCAGCTTTCCCTCATGGAGGAAGCCAACGCTGTCGCAGATGTCCTCCATTTCCTGCTGGTTGTGGCCTGCCAATACGGTGATCAGACCCCGGTCGATCGTCTCCTGGCTGAGAACCCGCTTAAAGCTTTCCCGCATCACCGGGTCCAGGCCGTCAAAGGTCTCATCGCACAAAAGCACCTTGGGGTTCAGCGCCAGGCCCAGGCAAATCTGCGCCCGCTTTTGCGTGCCTTTTGAAAAGCTGGTAATGCGCTCATGCAGGGGCAACGAGAAACGCTGGCACAAGGCTTTCAGCTTGTTTTCATCATAGCTGGGATAATAGGCGGCCTGCATCTGTCCCATCTGGGCAATGCTGGCGTTGGCAAGAAACGTTGGTTCATCGCTAAGGTAGCATATCTCCTGTTTGGCCGCTGGGTTTTCATAGACGGGCATATTGTTAAAGCTAACGCTTCCGCTGTCTGCCTTAAGGATGCCGCTCATTACCCTTAGCAATGTGGATTTGCCGGCTCCGTTTGTGCCCAGCATACCGAAGATATGCCCCGCCTCCAGCTTTAGGGACAGATCAAAAATAGCGTTTTTCTTTCCGAAATTTTTCTCGATTCGGTCAACGGTCAACAAGCGTCTCCCTCCTTATAAACGGTTTGAACAAGCTGCTCGATTTCAGCTTTCGCTAGACCCATATCGCGGCATAAAAGGATCATCTGCCGGGTCTTTTCAATCTGATCTTGCCGTTGCTTTTTGAGCATTTGCGCCACATCCTCGCTGACGAAACTGCCCCGCCCGGGCACAGAGGTGATCATTCCTTCCTCCTCCATGCGGCGGTAGGCCTTTTGAATGGTGTTGGGGTTGATGCCCAATTCGGTTGCCAGTTGCCTTACCGAGGGCATGGGGGCACCCGCCTCCAGGCCTCCCAAAATCAGTTGTCTTCTTAGCTGCTCTACCAGCTGTTCATAAATGGGCTGCTTGCTCTTTGGATTCACAAGAAACAATCCGCTCCCCTCTTTCTATGTTACAATTATTACAACCGTACTAGTACAAGTAATACAGTTAGGAGTATAAGGGAAATGGTATCTTCTGTCAATACTTCTGCGCAAGAGTTTAAACTTGTAACACAGCCGCCTTTCAGCCATCAAAAAGCCCTGCTTGAAATATTTCAAGCAGGGCCCGTAAATTAAAAGGTAAATTCGATCAAATCAGACAGTTCAAAGTCACCAAAAATATCATTCAGACAGAAGCAATGCAAGAAAGTGGTATCGGCGCCCTCAAGCGATTCATACCCGAATGACAAGCTGCCGTCGTACATGATGGGATCTCCATCGAATTCCGCCTCCTGTACCTCGTCATACTCGTCAAAGTACAAGAGCGTGTAAACGGGGATGATCTCGTCGCCAACGGTCAGCGGCGTCAGGCCCCGAGCGGGCAAGCCGTTTTCATCATAACCCTCTGAATAGCCTGCAATTCGCCCCTCTGGGGTGGTCTTATCAAAGATCACCACCAGATAGCAATCCAGCCCATTGACCCGCACCGGAATTAAACTGCGGCGAACAGCCTCTGTTTTAGTCTGGTCGTATATGGGCACCAATTGATCCTCTAAGAGAGGCCAGGAGCCGTCAAAGAGGCTATACACCGCAGCATTATCCCAGTCCACCCAGGCATTTTGCAGATAACCTAGATCCACATACCCTTCGCCATCGCCAATGTCCATGAGGAGCATCCCCTCCACATAGCTCAGGTTTGCCAGATCCTCCTGGCTCAGCTGCAAAGAATAGCCATAAGCAGTGGTGGTTTCAGCCTGTTGAGGCTGCTCTGCCTGCGGTGCTGCTGTCGGGGCCGCAGGCTCCCCTTGACCAGGATGCTGATCATACCAATCGTCTTCGCCGTACCAATCATCCTCGGCGTACCAATCGCCCTCATCGTACCAATCATCTTCGGTATACCAATCGTCCTCGGCGTACCAGTCGCCTTCACCGTACCAATCATCTTCGGTATACCAATCGTCCTCAGCGTACCAGTCGCCCTCATCGAACCAATCATCTTCGGTATACCAATCGTCCTCAGCGTACCAGTCGTCCTCATCAAACCAATCGTCCTCAGCCCAGAAGCCATCAAACCAGTCGCTGTTAAAGCCCCAGCTGTCCTCATGGCCGTAGGTTTCATAACTGTTGTAGAAGGATTCATCGTGCATGGAGGCGCTGTCCATCAATTGGGATGTATAGCTGCTGCTAAACTGATAATCACCGCCCAGATTCATGGCCATGTATTCGTTGAGAAAGGCGGTGTAGCTATCCATCAGCCCCCTGGGATTATAGTCTTTAACATAGGTAAAAAACTCCTGCCGGGTCGCCTGGGGAACCAGGATGGATAGGCCGCACAGGGATTCATACTGGCTGCTTGCTCGGCTATAGGGCACGGCCGCCTGGAGCGCCTCCAAAACCTTGCGCCCATTCGCCTGATCGTAAGTTTGATAAAGGCTCACCATCTGAGCCATATCCACCATATCGGAGGAATCGTCTTCAAATTCACCGAAGGCGTACAGCTGCCTGCGCTTGCGAACCATATCAGCCGAATGGCCATCTGCCACCGCCTGGGTCAGGCTTTGGCTAAAGGCTTCCATGTACTGGCGCAACGTCTCCACCTGGGGCAAATAGATCACGCTCTGAGTGATGTAATCATCGGGCACGCTCTGAATACTGTCTTCATAAAAGCCGTCTGCGATGGCCTTGCACAGCGTAAGCGTATCCATCTGCGGGTTCTGGGCCAGGGCCTTGAGCCAGCGGTCATAGGCCCAGCCAGTGGCTGGCTCCAGCTCCTGGCTAGCCACCAAATAGTCCGCATAAGGGCTGAGGTGCACTGCATTTTCATAGGTGGCCATCAAGCAGGCGTCGCAGCCGATAAAATCAAAATGAACCCCTGCCGCCTCCAGCGCGTCAGAGACCTCGCCCAGGGTTAAGTAATCGAAGTTATCAGTTTCATCATAGCAAATGCCCCCTGTTGAGCCGCCGCCGTGGTTCCACAAAACCAGGCCGTAGCGATCAGCCGGGTACTTTTCAACCCCATAGGTCAAAAAATCTTTGAGCACAGCTGCGCTGCCCATACTTTCCTGCCCCACGGTATGCAATTCTTCAAATGCTTGATTAGAAATGCTGAAACGGTTCAGCTGGTTTGCTTTCAGCTGCCGATTATCCCATTGCGAAGCGCCCCCTGCCTGCACGACCAGGTTAATTTCTTGAGGCAGCGGCACGGCGCACATTTCATAAAGGTCTTCAATGCAGGCATCCTGCAAATCCGTACCGCACATATACAGGAGGATGGTCATGGTCTGCTGTGCCAGCGCCGATGGCGCAGCCAAAAAAAGGATGGATACGGCCAACAGAAGAATGGCTATTCGCTTCACTAAAAAACCCCTCCGCATTAAAACTATCTTTTGAATTCGACAAAAGTACGCCATCCCCTTTGGCATTTGGATATTTTTTCAAGACTGCCCTTTTGGCGCTTCGCTCGTTGACAATCCTCCTTTTTCCAGATAGAATATACGCGTATGTCGAATTTTAAGGAAAAAAGGAATCTATGATGAAACGTTTATTATGTTTGTGCCTGATACTTTGCCTGATTTATGGATTGTGCCAAGGGGAGGCATCGCTGACCCAAAAGGAATTTTTTGATAACCGTGAATCCGTTTCTTATATGGTGGATGTGCCCCATCGCGGCCTGATGCGCTACTACGCTCAGAACGACCCCTTGTATGAAACGGTAAAATACGAAAACCGCAAACGAAATAAATATCGCAAGTTTGCCACCGGCGCCTGCGTGCCCACCTCCTTGGCCATGGTGCTGGCCAACCTCGTGCCGATGGAGGATCTTCCAAAGATTGGCGAGGCGACCTATCAAAACAGAGGCGTCCGCTTTTGTCAGTGCTCCTGCGGCCCCTTTCACTGCAATGGGCAGCATGAGCAGTATCAGCTGACAACCGCCCAGGAATACTACCGTTACCTGCCCATGGTCACCGGCGGTTATGCCTGCGGCAACGGCCCTAGCGGCACCGTATTTCGCCGCAATGTGGGCGGCACCAGCACGTCGCTGATCAAAACCCTATGCCTGTTCTATGGGTTGACTTACGAGGATCGCGTTACTCTCCAAGAAGCCCTGGAGGGGATCCGGCAGGGAGGCATCGTAATTGTTTCCACCGGCGGTCGGGCCACTCCCTTTGCCAACGGCGGCCACTACATGGTGCTTGCCAGCTATGATGATGAATATCTTTATATTATGGACCCCATGCTCAAGGAAAGCTATGGTAAAACGGATAAAGAGGAGCTGCTGGAAATCATCAGCCCCGGCCTGGTTCGCGCTAGGCGAGAGGATCTCAAAAAGCTTTATCTTACTTCCTTCACCCTAATTTCTTCACCTGAGGCCAATGTGCAAGCCTCCTAAAAGGAGCGTTTCCATGCGTCTGAGCAAAGCCTATCTGCGCTCTTTTGTTGCGGACAAGCGTTTTTATTCAAGGGCTCTGAGCGTCATGATCCCTGTGGTGATCCAGCAGCTCATCAACACCCTGTTCAACGTGGTAGACAATGTGATGGTTGGCAGCCTAGACGGCATCAGCATGAGTGCTGTAACCGTAGCCAACAAGCCTTTTCTAATCTATTCAGGCGTTTTCTTTGGTGTGACCGGCGCTGGCGGAATCCTGATCAGCCAATTTTACGGTGCGAAGGATCATCAGCAATGTCAGCGTCTTTTTTCGCTGGAGTTTTTGATCGGCTTGATTGCTTCGTTAATCTTCTGCGGAATCCTTTACTTTTTCCCCGAGCAGATCATGACGTTGTATGTTAAGGATACGCAAACCATTCAATTGGGCATTGCGTATCTGAAGGTAATTTGTTTCTCATACATCCCCGTGGCCCTTTCTACCACCTGTATGTTCAGTATGCGGGCCTTGGGCAAAAACAAAATGCCCATGCTGGCCAGCCTGGTTACCATGGGCTTAAATGCATTCTTCAATTACGGCCTGATTTTCGGCAACTTTGGCTTGCCCGCCATGGGCGTGACCGGAGCAGCCCTGGGCACCCTGTTGGCCCGGCTTTGCGAATTGGGCTTTTATCTGTTCGTACTGGCGCGGCGCAAGGCTTTCTTTTCACTGGATCTGCTGGGATTCATCCATCTGAAAGCCAGCACATTAAAAAGCTTCTGGAAAAGAGCGCTGCCCCTGACCGGCAACGAGCTTTTGTGGACTATTGGTTTAAATCTGTTTTTCTGGACCTATGCTCGGCTGGATGAACCGGCCCTGCCTGCTATGACCATTGCAGATCAGGTGATGCAGGTAGGCATTGTCGTTTCCACCGGCATGGCCAGCGCTGTATCGGTTATGATCGGCACAGAATTGGGCGCTGATCGTTTTAAGCAAGCTTGGCAGAACACGAAGCACCTTTTGTCGTTGGTGTGCGGCATCGCTCTGGTGTGTTCAGCGGTTGCCTCCCTTGGGGCTTACACATTGCCTTTTATTTTCAATGTTGGCGAAGATCTGCGCTGGATGGCAACGAAGCTGACCCTGGTATACGCCCTGTTCTATCTCCCCAACGCTTTGTACGCCTTTGCCTTTTACTGCCTTCGGGCCGGCGGGGATACCCGTAACGCCACGCTGCTTGACAGCATCTATATGTGGCTGCTGCCTGTTCCGGTGGCGCTGCTCATGGGCTGGCTGGGCGTAGGGCGGATCAATTTGATCGTTGCGCTGTTCGTAGTGCAGCTGCTGATGAACTCCAAATTTCTGCTGGCGCTCTGGGTTGTTAAAAAGGGAAAGTGGCTTAGAAACATCACAACCGAATAAAATGCGCCGGCTGGCAATGCCAGCCGGCGTTTAGCTTACCCGCTAATCTTTTGTAAAAATTCTGCCTCCGTAAGAACGGGGATCCCCAAGGCGTTGGCCTTATCCAATTTGCTGCCAGCAGCCTCGCCAGCCACCACAAAGGCTGTTTTTTTGCTGACGGAGCCAGCCGCTTTGCCCCCATGGGAGGCGATCAGCTCCTCCGCTTCCTTGCGGGATAGGGTGGGCAGGGTGCCAGTCACCACCACACTAAGCCCTTCTAACACGCCTCCCGCCTTGGGCGCAGCTTCCCCAGGCGAAACGCCAGCCTGCAAAAGCCGCTCCACCATGCGCACGTTCTCCGGAAAGGAGAAAAATTCTACGATGCTTTGGGCAACAATATCTCCCACATCGGGGATAGCCACCAGCTCCTCCTGAGAAGCGCTTTGAACCTTTGCCAGGGTGCCAAAGGCAGCTGCCAAATCCCTGGCTGTTTTGCGGCCCACGTTTGGAATACCCAGAGCAAACAGAAAGGCGTCCAGCTGGCAGACGCGGCTTTTATCCAAAGCCGCCACCAGGTTTTTGGCCTTCTTTTCTTTAAAGCCCTCCAACAGGAGCAGTTGATCATAGGTCAGCTGATATAAATCTGCCGGATCCCGAAGGCCCAATACATCATAGAGCTGCTCCGCCGTTTTTTCAGAAAAAGCGGTAATGTCCATGGCGTTTCGGCTGGCAAAATGAGCGATGCGCGCCACCGCCTGAGGGCGGCAAGACGTGCGGTTCATGCAAAAGATGTGCGCGCCCCGCTCCACCAGCTCCGACCCGCAAGCCGGGCAGTAAGCAGGCTTTTCCACCGGGCTTTCCGCTGCTCCAGGTTCACCGACGCGGCCCATAATCTCAGGAATTACATCATTGGAGCGGCGAATCCATACTGGACAGCCGATAGCAACGCCCTTGCGCTGGATGTCGCCCCAGTTGTTGAGGGTCGCCTTTTTAACGGTAACGCCATAGAAATCCACAGGCTCCAAATGAGCTAAAGGCGTCAGCTTGCCGGTGCGGCCCAGCTCCCAGGTGACCTCCTGAAGGGTGGTAATGCTCTCCTCTGCCTTGAACTTATAGGCTACAGCCCAGCGAGGAAACTTATCTGTATAGCCCAGGCTATCCCGCACAGCCAGATCATCGATCTTGATTACAGCGCCGTCAATCAAAAAATCCAGCTTGCTGCGTGCAGCTTCCATAGCCTCGACCTTTTGGCACAGGCCCTCGTAGGTATCCGCTGTTTCAAAATAATCGCTGACCGGAAAACCATTCTCCTTGATGAAAGCCATCATGCCTTCCTGCGTGGTATAAGGTGCATTTTCAATGGTGCCAATCTGATAGAAAAAAGCGTCCAGATGGCGCTTGGCTGTTACTTTGGGATCCAAATTTCGCAGGGCGCCAGCAGCTGCGTTGCGGGCATTTTTGAGAGGTTCCGCAGCCGTTTGATTATACTTATCCAACACGGACAGGCGCATGATACATTCCCCATGAATCTCCAAAAGGCCCTTATAGGGAATGGTCAGCGGGATGGAGCGGATGGTCATCGCCTGTGGAAGGATTGCCTCCCCCACTTCGCCGTTGCCTCGAGTGGCCGCCTGCACCAGCCGCCCCTCGCGATAGGTGAGGTTCAGGGTTAGGCCATCGAATTTATATTCTACATGATAGCGGCATCTGCCTCCAGCCAGCTTTTCAGCCCGCTGCACCCAGGCAGCCAGCTCATCCTGCGACTGGCACTTGTCCATGCTCCACAGACGATTCAAATGCCGATGCTGCACAAACTCCGCCATGGGCTGGCCGCCCACCC
>JAFUPO010000327.1 GCA_017481185.1 Clostridia bacterium
ATCAGATCCCACACCGTATCGCCGATGTAAGCCATCTGCAAGGGGTTCATCAGCCGCACCTTGGCGGGGTCCATCACCTGGCGTGAAAGCCTCTGCAAGCCCATGCCCTCCTTCAAGTCATTAACCTGTTAATTATAACAGAGCGCCGCCAAAATAGCAAGGCGCAACCCCTTGATTTTACAGGCTTCGCGCCTTGACAATCAGGCTGTAAATGCGTATAATATCCCCGTCAACCCTACATCTGATAGATGGAAATGCACCGCCGCACTTTTTGCAAAGGGCCGGGCGGGTGCATCTTCTTGTCTGTTTTGGCGACCCCTGCCCCAAGGTAAGAAAGGAGACCTGAACCCATGGCTGAAGAAATGAAGAACCGCACCGTCCTTACCAAGGAAGGTCTGAAAAAGCTGGAAGAGCAGCTGGATTACTATGTGGCTGTGCGCCGCAACGAGATTGCCGAGCAGATCGCCGTAGCCCGCGGCTTTGGCGACCTGTCTGAAAATGCTGAATACGACGAGGCCAAAAAGGAGCAGGCCAAATTGGAGGAGGAGATCCTCCGTTTGGACAATATGATCCGCACCGCCGTTGTGATCAACGATGAGGAAATCACCACCGAGCAGGTGAACGTGGGCACCCTCGTGAAGGTAAAGGATCTGGACACCGGCGATATGGAAGAGTATGCCATCGTGGGCGCTCAGGAAGCGGATCCCTACGAGAACAAGATCTCCAACGAGAGCCCTGTGGGCGCGGCCCTCTTGGGCCACAAGGCCGGCGACAAGGTGGAAATCGAGGTGCCCATGGGCATCCTCAATTATGAAGTGCTGTCCATCACCCGCCAGTAAACACTAAAGTTAAGGAGGCCTGTTTATGGCTGATGTGCAGATCCGGGACTACTCTGAGCAGGAGCAGATTCGCCGTGATAAATTGCAGACCCTGATGCAGCAGGGCAATAACCCCTACCTGCTTACCAAATATCCTGTAACCCACCGCAGCCAGGAGATCCTGGCCCACTATGATGCCCTGGAGGGCCAAACCATCGCCATTGCCGGCCGCATGACCAGCCGCCGGGTGATGGGCAAGGCTGCCTTTGCCCATATCCTGGACGGGGAGGGTGGCATCCAGATCTATGTCAAGCGCGACGATGTGGGCGAGGATGTGTACGCTGCCTTTAAGAGCGACGACATTGGCGACCTGCTGGGCGTGACCGGCAAGGTGTTTAAGACCAAGACCGGCGAAACCTCCATCCACGCCGAGACCGTAACCCTGCTGGCCAAGAGCCTGCATCCCCTGCCCGAAAAGTTCCACGGTTTGCAGGATACGGACGTGCGCTATCGCCAGCGGTATCTGGATCTGATCGTAAACCCCGAGGTGAAGGACACCTTTGTGAAGCGCTCCAAGATCATCTCCGCCATTCGCCGCTACCTGGATGACCAGGGCTTTATCGAGGTGGAGACCCCGATGCTGGTCAGCAATGCCGGCGGCGCTGCGGCTCGTCCGTTTGAAACGCACTTCAATGCGCTGGATGAGGATGTGAAGCTGCGCATCTCCCTGGAGC
>JAFUPO010000328.1 GCA_017481185.1 Clostridia bacterium
AGATTTATGTTTCTGCCGAACAGCCCTATTTTATGGTGGTTGATCATGTGCTTTTTCAAAAGCAAGAGCAAAAGCTCCTTTGCTATCCCGGCGGCTTAAGCAATGCTTCCTACACGGTTCCCGCCGGTACCAGGGTCATTGACGCCCAGGCCTTTTACGGCTGCGCCTCGCTCACAGCCGTCACGCTGCCGGAAGGCTTATTCTCCATTGAAGGCGCCGCTTTTTCCAAGTGCAGCGGCCTTGCCAGCATCACGCTGCCCCCAAGCCTTGTCTCCATCGGGACTAGCGCCTTTAGTGAATGTCGGGCGCTTACTGCCGTCACCTTGCCTGAAAATCTTGCTTCCATCGGCGACGGAGTCTTTTACGGCTGCACAGCCCTTGCCAGCCTAAGGCTTCCGGATGGGCTTACCTCCATCGGCGAAAATGCTTTCAAGTATTGCAAGCTGGTTTTAACTGTCTCTCCCAATAGCTACGCTCATACCTACGCAGTGGCAAACAAGATCCCCTTCAGCTATCCCGAAGCGTCTTTGGACTGGCTGAATAACTGACCAAGGAGGCCCCTTATGCCCCAGACCATTACCCCCATCGCGCACATCCATAACGGCTATCAGGATAAATTCGGCATCCCCCGGCAGTCAGGGCTGGTGGAGGAGGTGGTATCCCAATTGATCTTTGAAGCGCCTTACAACACCCCCGACGCCTTTCGGGGGCTGGAGGGCTTTACCCACCTGTGGCTGATTTGGGGGTTTTCCAAGGCCCGGCGGGAGGGATTTTCCCCCACGGTGCGCCCGCCGCGGCTGGGCGGCAATACCCGCATGGGCGTTTTTGCCACTCGTTCCCCCTTTAGGCCCAACAGTCTGGGCCTTAGCTGCGTAAAGCTGGAAAAGCTGGAGCACCATCCCCAGCTGGGAACGGTGCTGTATGTGCGGGGGGCAGACCTGATGGACGGCACCCCTATTTACGATGTAAAGCCCTACCTTCCCTTTGCTGACAGCCGCCCCGAGGCCACCGGCGGTTTCAGCGATTCAGGACTTGGGCATCAATTGGCTGTAACGATCCCCGAAGAAATGGAAGCTCTGTTGCCCCAGGAGGTACGCCCTGCCTTAAGAGGCATCCTGGCCCAGGACCCTCGGCCCTCCTACCAGAACGACCCGGAGCGGGTCTACGGGGTGACCTACGGCGGGTGGAACGTGCGGTTCAAGGTAGCTGATAGGCTTTTGACTGTGGTGGAGGTCGGCAAGGAATAAAGCGAAATGATAGAACTTGGCGAAGCTCTTTGAAGCAAGGAAGGGGGCGGAGCCAAAGGGCTGGGGCGTCGCCCCATTGGAAAGCCCCGGAGACACGGCCGTGTCTCCGGGGCTTATTGCAAAGGTCTTTATCCGCAAGGAGGGTCTTGAACTACCGTTTATTCAGCTTATCCTTCACCCAGCCGGCAAACTTGTGGGTGAGGTCTTTATTGCGCTTCATGGCCAGGGCGGCATCCAGAGCGCCTTGGCGGTAGCGCAGGTTATCCGGGTCCAGGCGCACGGCAGCCCGGTAGGATTGGTGAGCGGTTTCATACTGGCGCATGGCCATCAGGATCTGGCCCTGGAGGCAGTACCAGTCCCCATCTTTGGTCTCGGCTCGGTTCAGCTGCCGCAGGGCGCTTTCCAGATTGCCTTGGGCCATCAGCTTTAGGGCAAAATGCTTGGCTTCCTCCTGGGAGATGAGATTAAAGCCCACCTTTTTTTGCCCGGTAAGCCGCAGCGCTTCCTCGTAGGCCAGGTTCAATTTCACCAGCTCGTTCTGGGCTTGGCGCTGCATCTCCTCATCCTGAAACTGATCCGGATGGCAAGCCTTTACCCGCTGGCGATAGGCTGCCCGAATCTGCTGTGCGTCCGCCCCGGGCTGCACGCCCAATACTTCAAAAGGTCCCGGCAAAGGCTCACCTCCTTGCAATGGATGTATTTTTGCGAGAAACCCTTTCTTTTAGGAAAAAGAAAGGGTTTCTCGCGCTCTTCCTAAAGAAAACCGATTTTAGCAACGATGCCAAAAGGATTGACAAACTAAAGCCCTTAGTTCTCAGTTTTTAACTCTAAACTCATCTCTCCCTGCGGATATCCGCACCCAGGGAGCGGAGCTTTTCTTCAATATGCTCATAACCCCGGTCGATGTAGCAGGGGTCGTAGATTTCGGTCACGCCCTTGGCCATGAGGCCTGCCACCACCAGCGCAGCGCCGCCCCGCAGATCGGTGGCGGTCACCGGCGCGCCGTGGAGCTGGGGCACGCCCTCAATAAGGGCTGTGCGATCCATGATTTTCACCCGGGCGCCCATGCGGCGCAATTCATCCAGGTGCTTGAAGCGCTGTTCAAAAATGGTTTCGGTGATGACGCTGGTGCCCCCGGCAGTGGTGAGCAGCGCGCTCATAGGCTGCTGCAAATCTGTGGGGAAGCCAGGATACACCTGGGTTTTCACGTTCACGGCCCGGTGGGCCCCCAGGGTGCGCACCCGGATGGCGTCGTCAGAATCCGTCACCTTCACGCCCATCTCTAAAAGCTTGGCGCTCAGGGCCTCCATATGGGTGGGGATGCAGCCCCGGATGACCACATCGCCCCTCGTGGCGGCAGCGGCGATCATCAGCGTGCCGGTCTCAATCTGATCGGGGATCACCGCATAGGTGCAGCCATGCAGATAGGGCTGGCCCTTGATGCGGATAATGTCCGTGCCTGCCCCCTTGACCTTGGCGCCCATGGAGTTCAAAAAGTTAGCCAGGTCAACGATATGGGGCTCCTTGGCGGGGTTGTAAACGATGGTGGTACCCTTGGCCTTGGCGGCGGCCAGCATCACGTTGATGGTAGCGCCCACGGTGACCATATCAAAAAAAACGTCGCCGCCCATCACTTCATCGGCCGTGGCGCAGACCATGCCGCCGTGCTCCTCGATCACAGCGCCCAGGGCCTCAAAGCCCTTTAGATGCTGGTCAATGGGTCGGCTGCCGATTTCGCACCCGCCGGGATAGGCCACGCAGGCCTTGCCCTGGCGGCCCAAAAGAGCGCCCAGCAGATAATAGCTGGCGCGCAGGCGCTGGGCATCGCAGAAGGAGACCTCGTGTCCTTCCGCGGGCCGGGGATCCACGGTCATAAACAGGCCGGGCTCATAGGTCACCTTAGCGCCCAAGTGGCGCAGAATATCAATGAGGGCGTGTACATCCTCAATATCCGGCAGATTCTCAATGGTGCAGGGCTCATCTGCCAGCAGAATGGCAGGGATCACCGCAACGGCCGTATTCTTGCCGCCGCTAACCCGGGTTTCGCCCTCCAGAGGATTGCCGCCGGTAATGATCATACGTTCTGTAACAGGCATGCTTGCCGGTCTAAAGCCGGTCCCACCTCCTGGTGAAAGGTAATCAATTTATTATACACGCAAAAGGCTCCCGTGGCAAGGGGGAGACCAAACTGGCAATGGCTGCCAACGCTTCCTTCTTTTTTACATAAAAATTTATGCAAAGGTCTCCCGTCGAGGGGAAAAAGGTGATATGATAGAACCTGACCCATCATGCAAGGAGGATCGACCCCCATGAAACGGCTTATCAGTTTGCTTTTGATCCTGGCCCTGGCAGCGCCTGCCGCCCTGGCTGAGACCACCCTGGTCAATGTGCCTGACCGCGAAATTCAAGTTAATGGTCGCCAGGCAGACGGCGCCTTTGCCGTCAATCCCCTGATCCCTGGCGAAAGCCCCACCACCGGCCTTGCCTGGGATGGCTACTATATGCCCATGCTGGTGCAGATTGACAACTATAACGGCGGCGTGAAGGATAATCCCCCATGGGGCGCCCGCTATGCGGATGTGGTGTACGAAAGCCCCCTGCATCGCAACGGCGCTACCCGTATTTCCCTTTTGTTCAGCGATTATATCCCCGATACCGTGGGCCCGGTGCGCTCTGCCCGGGTGGGCCATGTATGGCTTTGGTATGAGTGGCTGGGCGGCTTTCTCTTCTACGGCGGCCAGGAAGCCTTTGGCTCCAACATTTACTCTGAGTTCAATAAGCTGGGCTACAACTACCGGGATGGCGCGCCCCTCTTTTCCGGCATTGTGAGCACCTCCAAGCCCTGGAAAAAGTATTATTCTCGGGTAAAGGGCCTGCGGGCCCCCCATAATGTGGATGCCAATGTGGCCGCCATGCAGGCCTTGATCCCCCAGGATCATCAGGCCAAGCTGCGCCCCTTCCTTTTCACGGATGAATTGCCCGCCACCGGCGAAGCGGCCACCAAGATTGCCATCGACTGGACGCATCAGAGCTATCGTTGCGCCTTTGAATATGATGAAATTGCCAATCTTTATTACCGCTCGGTATGCGGCGAGCCTTACATCGATAAGGAAACCGGCGAGCAGCTGGGCTTTGCCAACGTGATCATCCAGCGCACCAACCTGCGCTTTAACGGCGGCTCCGATAAGCCCATTACCGATAACGTAGGCTCGGGTAACTGTGAGATCTTCATGGGCGGCCGCTATATCCCTGGCTACTGGGTGCGCGAATCCATGGAGGATCGCACTGTATACTTTGATGCCGAGGGCAATGAACTGAAGCTTCAGCGGGGCGTGACCTACATCGCTATGCCTGACGACAGCATCCCCGTAACTTTTGAATAAACCGGTTTGAATGTATAAGGGAGCACCATTTGCACAAAGGGTGCTCCCTTATGTTGTGCTTTTGAAAAGTTTGTTAAAAAAATTTCAATTTCGCCTTGACATTGTGATATATGGTTGATATAATGGTCAAAATGTCGTTGTTCGGAGGACTTATATCGTGGCTTATTACTTATTCGCCGCAGATCCCACAACCCTGCCTGAAGGGCAGCAAGGGCTGTGGGTGGAGGGCTATCATGCGCCTGATTTACTCACCCAGCAGTCCGGCGTGTGGATCCATGCGGCAGGGAGTATGCTGGTCTCCGCTGGAGATATGCCCTTAAGGGATCATGACCAGTGGGTCTGGTTCTGTGTGGATTCCGGTAAAATGGAAATCCGTTGGGGCGAGGATGCGATTCTTCTGCGCTCGGGGGAAGCCTGCGTGATCCCGGCCGGCCAGGTGGAAGCCTCCCTTTTCTGCCCGAAGGAAGCCCGCTGCCTGTGGATGGCCTTCGACGGGCCCTTAGCTCCCCGGTTCCTTCAGCAGATGGGCGCGCTGCTTCATGTGCCCCTGCGCCAGGGGGCGCTGCCCAGCCAGCTCTATTTGGCACGGCAGATTGTGCAGGTGATTGTGCGCCATACCGGCACCTCCGATGCCACCTATCAGCTTCAGCAGCTTATGTGGGGGATGCTGGCCTCTCATTCCGGCCAGCCTGTATGTATGGATGCCATGCTTTCCCACGAGATCGCCAAGGTGGTGGATGCCCTGAGGGCCAGCCAATATAAAGAGAATTTCTCTCTGGCTGATATGGCCAATATTTCTCGGATGCCTATGGAAACCTTCCGTAAGCGTTTTGTGGCCGAGGTGGGGATGCCGCCTTTGGGCTACTTGCTTTACTGCAAAATGGAAAAGGCCAAGGAGCTTTTGCAGCAGCATCTTTCCGTTAAGGAAGCTGGCGCGGCCGTGGGCATGGCCGATCCCTACCACTTTTCCAAACAGTTTAAAAATATCGTAGGCATGAGCCCCTCCGCCTATGCCAAGCAGGCGCGGCGCAACGAGGGCAGGTAAAACTGCGTGGGTTAAAAAAGCTCCCCTTTTGTTAGGCGGCAAGTGCGCCAAATAACAAAGGGGGGCTTTTTAATCTTATCGTGCAGAGGGATTTACTCTTGACAGTTAATGGCGGCGGTTGTATAATGCCTGTATGCTTATTCAAGGAGGAACCTACCTCATGCAGCTCAAGCAGCAGGAACTGTTTTACTTTATGGGCCGGAGCTTTTTTAGCTTCGGTTATTTGGCAAGCAGTTCTCAAAGAGCGTAAGGCGGCCTGTGCGGCGGTTCCTTTTTTCAAAAAGAAGGCTCTTTGAAGCCTTCTTTTTTCATTTAGGGAGAGGAGAGAAAAATTTATGATCATCGTTCTCAAACGCGGTACGGCCCAACGGGATATTGACAATCTGACTAATTTTATTCTCAACCAGGGCGCCATCACCGTCAACCCCGTGGTGGGCGAAAACATTACCATTCTGGGCCTGGTGGGCGATACCTCCCATGTGGATGATACCCGCTTGGAGGCTAACCCCTGTGTGGAAAGGATTATGCACGTAGCGGAGCCCTTTAAGCGGGCTAATCGTATGTTCCACCCCGGCAACTCCGCCGTCAAGGTGGGGGATGTAACCGTGGGCGGCGAACGCCTCACGGTCATGGCAGGCCCCTGCTCTGTGGAGAGCGCCCAGCAGGTCACCGGCATTGCCCAGGAGGTCAAAAAGGCAGGCGCGCACCTTCTGCGGGGCTGCTCGTTTAAGCCCCGCACCTCCCCCGATGCCTTCCA
>JAFUPO010000329.1 GCA_017481185.1 Clostridia bacterium
AGCGCTAAGGTGCGAGGAATAGGCGTGGCTGACATAACCAACACATGAGGCGGTCTCTCCGCCTTATCAGCCAGGGCGCTTCTCTGGCGGACACCGAAACGGTGCTGCTCATCGGTCACCACCAGACCCAGCCCCTTGTAACGCACCCCTTCTGAAATCAGCGCATGGGTTCCAATCACAACCTGCCATGCGCCGCTTGCAATAGCCTCCAGAGCTTCGCGCCGCTCTTTGGCCTTCATGCCGCCCAGCAGCAGGCCGCATCGAATCCCCAATGGTTCCAAAATGGCCCGCGCGCTTTGAAGATGCTGACGCGCCAGAATCTCCGTAGGAGCCATCATCGCTCCCTGAAACCCCGCGCGTGCTGCTAGATACAAAGCGCCAAAGGCAATCGCCGTTTTGCCGCATCCCACATCCCCTTGAACCAGTCTGGCCATTGGCGTAGGCCTTTGAAGATCATAAACTATCTGCGATAAAACACGTCTCTGGGCGCCAGTAGGCCCAAAGGGCATAGATTGCCAGTATTCCAGCTGCCAGCCTTCTTCTACTGCCAAAGGGATCCCTTCTGCCGAACGCTTGCTCATCAGGCTGACGCCCGCCTGGTACAAAAGCGCCTGCTCAAAAGCAATGCGCCTACGCGCCATACGTAGGTTATCCTGACTATCCGGAAAATGGGCTTGGCGAATGGCAAAATTCATTTCGCAAAGGGAGTATCGCATCCGAAGCCCCGAGGGCAGCGTCTCAGGGCAGCAATCATCTACGGCTGCTAGAGCCTGGATCATAACATCCCGCATGACCTTGTCCGGCAGCCCTGGCAACGTTTTATAAACCGGGGTAATCCCGGGCGCTGTCTCTCGGGTTGGATTCATCAGGGTACGCCGCCCATTTTTTATTTCCACGCGGCCATACAAAAGCACCTCTTGAAGCCCATCTAACTGTTTTTGCAGCCAAGGCTGATTGTACCACACACAGGCAATGCTTCCGCTCTCGTCGCAGAAGGTGGCTGTTACGCTGTTCATGCCCTTGAAGCGATTCAGCCGGGGCGTTCCTTTAAACGCGCCGCAAACAGCCGCCGACTGACCAGGCTGGAGCTGCGCCACCAGCATTGGAGACGTTGTATCACGGTAACCGGTTGGAAGAAAGCATAAAAGATCACGCAGCGAGAATACTCCCGCTGCGTTCAATGCTTTTAATCGAGTTTTGCCTAAACCTTTCAGCTCAGAAAGCTCCATGATTACTCCACAGAGATCAGATAGTAATACAGAGGTTGCCCGCCGCAATGAACTTCCACATCGCAGTCAGGATACGCTTCTTCAATCTGCTCAGCCAAAGCTTCTGCATCTTCCTTGGCCGTATCCTTGCCATAATAAACGGTGATCAGTTCATCTTCGTCGGTAATGATGGCCTTCATCAGTTCCATGCATACAGTGGGCACAGACTGATCTGCAAATTCGATCTTGCCGTTATGCAGGCCGATAATGTCGCCCTGCTTGATGTGCAGATCCTCATACTCCGTGTCGCGCACGGCGTAGGTCACCGTGCCAGTCTTGACCCGCTGCGCAGCCTCGTCCATTCGCTTGGCATTGTCCTCGGCAGACATCTCGGGCTGGAACGCCACAGCAGCAGCGATGCCCATGGCCACATTCTTGGTGGGGATGACGTGTACTTCCTTCTCCGCCATGTCAGCCGCCTGCTGGGCAGCCAGCACCACATTGCCGTTGTTGGGGAACACGAACACGCACTTGGCGTTGACCTTATTAATGGCCTCTAGAATATCATCCGTAGAGGGGTTCATGGTCTGGCCGCCATCCACGATATGATCCACAGACAAATCATGGAAGATCTGAGAAAAGCCCTCACCCAGGCTTACAGCGACCATGCCGTAATCCTTGGGCGGCTCGCTGGCCTTTTGCTGCTCCATTTTGGCGATGCGCTCGCGGCGCTGCTCCACCATGTTCTCGATTTTCAGGTTCACCAATTCGCCCAGCTCAAGGCCATATTGCAGGGCTTTGCCGGGGTTGTTGGTGTGAACATGAACCTGTACCAAGCTCATGTCGCCCACAACCAGCACACAGTCGCCAATGCGATTCAGGCGGCGACGGAAGGAGTCGATAGATTCTTCCGTGGTCTCAGGCTTCAGGTACTGGATCAGGAACTCGGTGCAGTAAGCGAACTCAATGGTTTCCATGGAATCATGGTCGTCCACAAAGACTTCGCCAGCGCCTTGCTCCACATCCACCGCGGTCATATCAATTTCTTCGCCCCGCAAAACGGCCGCATAGCCCGTATAGATGAGCAAAAGGCCTCGGCCGCCAGCATCCACAACGCCTGCCTGCTTAAGAGCGGGCAGCATTTCCTGTGTGCGACGAAGAATCGCGTCGCCGCTGGACAGAATAACGTTGAACAGCGCATCGTAATCGTCAGGATGCTCAGCCACCTGCTTGAGGGCATCCTCAGCGATGACGCGGGCAACGGTGAGAATGGTGCCTTCCTTGGGCCGCATAACAGCCTTGTAGGCCGTATCAGCGCCCGCCTTTAGGGCTTGGGCAAACTGCACGGGCGTGATCTTTTCAACGCCTTCCAACGCACGGGCAAAGCCGCGGTACAGCTGAGAAGTAATTACGCCGGAGTTGCCCCGCGCGCCCTTCAAAGCGCCCTTGGCCAGGGCTTCTGCCGCATCGCAGGCATTCACAAATTCATGGTTGCTCACCTCGCGGGTGGCGCTCATCATCGTCATGGACATATTCGTGCCCGTATCGCCGTCAGGTACCGGAAA
>JAFUPO010000330.1 GCA_017481185.1 Clostridia bacterium
ACCTCCATGCGCACGATGGTCACGCTCTTAATATCGTTGTTGGCAATGATGGCGGTAAGCTTCTCGGCATAATCGCCTTCATCCAGCTTGGGGCAGCCGATCAGGGTGATCCGGTTGCGGATGAACTCATTGTGGAAGTTGCCATAGGCGTAGGCAGTGCAGTCTGCTGCGATGAGCAGGTTCGCACCATTGAAATAAGGGGCGTTCACCGGCGCCAGCTTGATCTGCACCGGCCACTGGCGCAATTGGCTCTCAGCCTTGGCGGCGGCGGCAGGGGCTGCGGTGCGGGCAATGGCCTTGGACTGGCTGCCGGGGCAGCCGCAGGGCAGGGGCGCTTTAGCAGCCTTTGCCTTCATAACGGCAGCCTCATCATAGGCGGGCGCTTCCCTCTCCTCAAAGGAAATGGCATCTACCGGGCAGGCGGGCAAGCAGTCGCCCAGGCCGTCGCAGTAATCCTCCCGGGTCAGGCGGGCTTTGCCATCGACCATTTCGATAGCGCCCTCATGGCAGGCCGCTGCGCAGGCGCCGCAGCCGTTGCACTTTTCTTCGTCAATGCGGATAATTTTGCGGATCATATCAAAGACCTCCATAAACTATTCTCAAGGATTTTTGCTTGTGTTGACGAGGCTATTATACTATAATGAATATATTACTTATGTTGAAATTTCAACAAACGGAGATTTTTATGGAGAAATTTTTGCCTGTTCTTCACCAATGCGCCTTGTTTGCAGGGATTGCTGAAAAAGAAATCATAGGGCTTTTGCGCTGTATGAGCGCACATATTCAAAAAAGCGTGAAGGGCCAAACGATCCTAGCTGAAGGAGACAAAGCGGGCAGGCTGGGAGTGCTTTTGGCAGGAACTGCTCAAATCAGCCGCACCGACTACTACGGCAATCGCAGCATTATAGCCAGGCTGGAGCCGGGCGATCTATTTGCTGAGGCCATTGCATATGCAGGCATCCCCGTGATGCCAGTGAGCGTTACCGCCTTGGAGGATGCCGCCGTGCTTTTAATGGATGCGCAGCGGTTTGCTCAGCCCTGCGGCAAAGGCTGCGGCTTTCATCAGCAGATGATTACCAATCTGATCAAGGTGCTGGCCGCCAAGAACCTGATCTGCAACCAGAAGATCGAGGTTACTTCCAAACGCAGCACCCGTGAAAAACTCCTGGCTTATTTGCTTTTGCAAGCCAAGCAAACAGGAAAGAGCACCTTTACCATCCCCTATAATCGGCAGGAACTAGCAGATTATCTGGAGGTGGACCGATCAGGCCTATCCAACGAGATCTCTAAACTTCGCCAAGAAGGGGTGTTGGCCTGCACCCGCAGCACTTTTGAGCTGCTAGCGCAGCAGCCGGAGCGTTAAGCCTTTTTGCCGGGCAATTCGTTCCAAAGGGTGAAACCAAGAATAAGAAGCCCGCCAATCCCTTGCCAAAGGGTCAAGGGTTCATTCAAAATAAGAACAGAAATACATACCGCCACCAGCGGGTCGATATAGCTGAGGATAGCAGCCTTTTGCCCAGGTAAATCCTTAAGCGCTGAAAAATACATACAGTAGGTAACACCGGTATGGATCATGCCAACCACCAGCAAGCAGCTCCATCCCAGGCCGTTCATGCCCCCCAGGGTAATGCCGGAAGTGGCTGCCACATAGGGGATCAGCGTCACAATAGCGGCGATGAACTGCAAAAAGGTGCGGTGGATGCCTGCCACGTTTTTGATAAACTTGTTCAGCAGGATTACCGTAGCATACAAGCAAGCGGCCCCCAGGCCAAAAAGGATGCCCGTCAGGTGCGTGGCGCCCTCCATATCGCCGATACCTGTAATCATCACAATGCCCAGGGTAGACATCACAAAACAAATGATCTGCTTAGGGGTCAGCCTTTCTCTAAACAGGAAGGGGCATACCACCGTTAC
>JAFUPO010000331.1 GCA_017481185.1 Clostridia bacterium
GGGGCCTGTGCCAGTCCATATCCACCACATTTTCTTCGTAGAGGTGAAGGTACAATTTGGGCACATCCCATACGCCATAGCGCTCACGCAGATCCTGATAGCTGCCCGGATCCGCCGCCCGCTCCAGGGCCCTAACGGCTGCCTCCGCCGTAACCTTATGGGCCCCATGGCCATATTCGCCGTTCAGGTCGTGGGTAACCACCACCTCCGGCTTGTACTGGCGATACATTTGGGCCAGCAGCTTTACAGACCGATCCTCGCCCCAGATTTGGTACATCTTTTTGCGGCTAAGGGTAAAGCTGTCTTTCAAAGCGCCGATGTCTGGATAATTTTTAACCCCGCACAGCCACATAGCGTCTAAAAGCTCCAGGCGGCGATAGGGCATGGAGCGGGTCATGCAGGCCACCTGCACGTTTTTTTGCATTTCACCCGCATAGTAGGGGATGGTGCCGCCCATGAACAGCACCTCATCGTCTGGATGGGCGAACACCACCAGCAGATCTGCCTTCTCAGCCGGAGGCTGCCATTTCTGCACCCATAGTGGAACCTCGCCCTCCCCAAAGATGCGGATTTCCGCAATGCTCATACGGGATTTTACACCCTTGCCAGGGCTTAAACGAAACTTGGCAGCTCCCTTGGGCAGCTGAATATACTCTGCCAAGTAGCTGCCCGAAGCCTGCGTTAGCTGCGCCCAGCCCTCCCCCTCCGGCACCAGCACCTGGGTGGGAACGGCGCGATCATACCATTGGATGTAAAGGCTGTGGGCCTCCTTTCCCTCGGGCAGGGTTATCGTTAGCTTGCCGGCTGCGCCGCCCTGAGATTTCCAATGGCTCTTATATTTGTTGTCATAAAGGTTTCGCAGCTCCTTCCCATTGGAGGTGCCCCGAAAAACGCATTGCTCCGTCAGATCCTGCGCCTGTTGGGCCAGGGCTGCGCCGCCCCAAAGCAGAAGGGCGATAAGACACATTGCAAACAGCTTTTTCATTTTTACTTCCTATTTCTTTTTTAAACTCAAGGCTGCCGCCATAACCCACACTTGGGTTGCCCCGGCCTTTATAAGCATACGGGCACATTCTGCCACTGTTGCGCCGGTGGTCACCACATCGTCCACCAATAGAACGTATTTGCCCCGCACGTCGCCGTCCACTTGAAAGCAGCCCCGCAGATTCCCTTTGCGCTGGCCTCGGGTAAGGCCCACCTGGCTTTTCACCTGGCGTATGCGCCTTAAGACCGGCGTTATTTCCCAGCCCATGTGAGCGGCGAAGGCTTCACACAGCTTCCGGGCCTGGTTGCCGCCCCGGCGCTTCTCCCGCCCGGGCATCATGGGCACAAAGGTCACGATGTCTGGGTCTGGGTGGCCGTTCTCCTGCCAGACCTTTGCCATGCTTTCCCCCAGAAAGGGCAGCACTTGGCCCCAGCCGCTGTATTTGAGCCTGGGCAGCGCCCGCTGAATGGGCCGGCGGTATAGATAGGGCGCGCCGATCCAGTGGATGTGCTTGGCATAGCCGCCCTTGCAAAAGAGGCACTCGTTTCCCTGCATGGGGTAGCCGCACCAGCCGCACAGGGGCTTGGGCAAAAGGATCTTCTCCAGCCGCTTGCGGCAGTCCGGGCAGAAGGGCGGGCCCTCCTTTTGAAGGCGCACCCCATCGCAGCCCATGCACCGGGCGTTGGCAGGAAACAGCCACTCCATCAGCCTCATTGGATCAGCGCCTTCATTTCCTTCAAGCGCTGTGGCAGGGTGGTATAGCGCTTCATTTCATGATCGTTGCGCACCATGGCGGCGATAACCTCCTCACGACCCACCAGCACCACCAATTGCCGGGCCCGGGTAAGGGCAGTATAAAAAAGGTTGCGGGTCAACAGCATGGGCGGGCCGCCCACCACGGGCATCACCACCGCCGGAAACTCGCTGCCCTGGCTCTTATGCACCGAGAGGCAATAGGCCAGTTCCAATTCCTCCAGTTGAGCGGTCTGGTAGGTCACATACTTGTCATCATCAAAGATTACGGTCAAGGTATGCTCCTCCGGGTCCACCTCGGTGATAAAGCCTACATCGCCATTAAAGACTCCCTGACCATCGTCCCAGCCGTTGAAGATGCGCCGTTTCCATTCGATCTGGTAGTCGTTCTTCACCTGGATGACCTTATCCCCCAGGCGGAACACGGTTTCGCCATAAGTCAATGAAGGCTTGCTGGCAGCGGGCGGGTTCAGCCGCTCCTGCAAAAGCTTATTCAGGGCCCACACGCCGCAGTCGCCTTTCTTGGCCGGGGCCAGCACCTGAATGGAGCGCACCTTTTCGGCATCATCGTATTTCAAATACTTGGGCAGCCGTTGGGCCACCAAATCCACAATGGTTTGGGCTGCCTGGTTGAAGCTTGCTTGCTTTTCAAAAAAGAAATCCGTTCCCTTGCCGTTCAAAAGAGGCAGTTCCCCCTGATTGATCCGGTGGGCGTTGATCACAATGCGGCTGCCATCCTCCTGGCGGAAGATCTCCGTCAGCCGCACGGAAGGGATGCACCCGCTTTGCAGTATATCCCCCAGGGTGTTGCCTGCGCCCACGGAGGGAAGCTGATCCGCATCCCCCACGAGAATAAGCCGAGTGCCCAATTCCACCGCCCGCAAAAGGCCCCGCATGAGCAAAAGATCCACCATGGACATTTCATCCACAATGAGGCAGTCCGCCTCGATGGGATTGTTCTCATCCCTGGCAAAGGCATCCTCGTCGCCGCCGTACTCCAGGAGGCGATGGATGGTTTTGGCCTCCACCCCGGTAGCCTCGGTCATACGCTTGGCTGCCCGGCCCGTGGGGGCGCACAAAACCACCTGCCCTTCCTGGGAAAGGAGGCGGATGATGCAGTTGATCAGCGTGGTCTTGCCCGTACCTGGGCCGCCGGTGATCACCAATACCCCATGCTCTAACGCTGCCTGAGCAGCTGCCCGCTGCAATTCGCTCAGGGCGATGCCCTGCATTTTTTCAAACTCAGCAATCTGCCGGGCTGCCTGGCGGCGCTGGCCCTTGGGGATGGCTGCGTCCAACTCCACCAGCCGCCGGGCCACTTCCTTTTCCGCCCGGTGGTACTGGGGCAGATACACCCCGTCCTCCCCCTGGGCGCCAGGGCTCACAATAATCTCCCGGCGCAGGGCAAGGCCATCCATCTCCCGGCGGATCAAGGCCTGGGCAGCCTCAGTGATTCGGGCTGCCCGGTATTCTGCCTCCTCCCGGGGAAGATAGATATGGCCGGAGCCAGCTGCCGCATCCTTTAACACATATTTAATGGCAGACCGCAGCCGGTAAGGCGAGTCTGGCGCAATGCCCAAGCTCAGGGCGATGCGGTCAGCGGTCAAAAAACCTACCCCATCCAGGTCATCAATAAGGCGATAGGGGTTTTCACGAATCAAAATAGCCGTCTGATCTCCATAAAGGCGGCTGATCTTTACGGCCAGATTGGGGGCGATGCCGTAAGACTGGAGAAATACCATGGCCTGACGGGTCTGGATCTGCTCATGGTAGCTTTCAGCGATCATAGCCGCCCGCTTTTTGCCGATCTTAGGCACCTCCGAAAGCCGCTCCGGGTGCTCCTCCAGAATGGTCAGGGCCTCCTGGCCAAAGTGCAGGCAAATCAGCTTGGCTGTGGCCGGGCCCACGCCCTTAATGAGCCCCGAGCCTAGATACCGCTCAATACCCAGGAGGGTGGTGGGCTTTAAGATTTCGCAGCCCTCCGCTTTCCACTGCCTGCCATATTGGGGATGCTCCACCCATTGGCCCTTAAGGATGATCTGCTCGCCGCTGGCCACCTCGGGCAAAATGCCCACCACGGTGACCCGCTCCTTCAAGGTGCGGGCCTGAAGAACCGTATAGCCGTTGTCCTCATTGCGGTAGGTGGTCTCCACCACCGTTGCCTCCAACGTGTCCATTTACCCGCCTCCTTTGGGTTGATGCTTCATTATAGCATACCCGCCGCCAAAAGAGGAGAGCTTTTTCCGCCCTGCGGTCTTGCATTTTGGGGGTCTTTGGGGTATACTGAATCCGTATGAATGAGAGGGGGTCTTCAAGCAATGAAGTCCGTAAACATCAAGCTCAGTCTGGCCGAAAATGTGAAGACTTTTGTCAACGTTGTGAACCGTTACCCCTACGATATGGATCTGCGGGCCGGCCGTCACGTGGTGGATGCCAAGTCCATCCTGGGCATTTTCAGCCTGGATCTGAGCAAACCCATCACCCTGGAAGTCTACTCTGACGATTGTGATGATCTGATGGCAGACATCAAGCCCTTCGTGGCTTAAGGGTTTCCCTTTACGCAATATCGCCCCTCAAGCAGCCGTTTGAGGGGCTTTTTATTAAGGAGGCTATCCGTGATCGACCGCAAGGTATCGCCCATGGAGCACAAGCTGCTGATCCTTTATACCATCAAGCAGTTGGGCAGCGTTACCAACCTGCAATTATTGCAATTCATGGTAGATAACCAGTTTATGGATTATATGACCCTTCAATTGGCCCTGGGAGAAATGCTGGAAACCGGCCAGTTAGAAATGCTGCCCCACGCCCTGGGCGCCTTATATCAACTAACCCCCCAGGGGAAGGAAGCCCTTTCGATGTTTGTAAAGCGGGTGCCCTACAGCCGCCGCAAAGCAGCCCAGGAGGCAGCCCGCGCCTGGAAGCGCCGCTTTGAATTGGAGCAGCAGCTCTTGAGCGATTTTGAAAAGCGCCCTGACGGGCAATTTGACCTATCCCTTTCCCTATTAGAAAACGGCTCGCCTCAAATGCTTATTCATCTGGTGCTGCCCGCCTGGAACATGGCGGACTGCTTTGCCAGGGCCTGGCCCAAGCAGGCGCAAGCCATTTACGCCCACATCCTTCAAGCCCTGGGCGACGGCTATCAGGCCGCCCAGCGGCAGCTTTCGCAGCAAACAGGCTGCACCCTGATCCCTCAGGAGAACGGCGAAGCTCTGATGAAGCTCTTTCAGGGGGAGGATCCCATCCTGACCCTGGCCTTTCCCCTCCCCTCCGATGAAGACGTGGCCTGCCACATGGCCCAGCACTTTCAGGGGCTGGAAAAAAGCCTGTGCAACTTCATCACCGCCCAGCTTGCCAAAGCCTAAGGAGCGCCTATGTACGACCCCTCCCTGCAATCCCAGCCCCTGGCGGACAGGCTCCGCCCCCAAACCCTTCAGGAATACGCGGGCCAGCAGCACCTGCTGGGGCCCGGTATGCTTTTGCGCCAGTTAATTGAGCAGGATATGGTCTCCTCCATGATCTTCTGGGGCCCCCCTGGCGTGGGCAAAACCACCCTGGCCAGGATCATCGCCCAGCGCACCCGAGCCCAATTTATTGATTTCAGCGCCGTGACAAGCGGCGTCAAGGAGATCCGCCAGGTGATGCAGCGGGCGGAGGAAAGCCGCCTTCACGGCCAAAAAACCCTGCTTTTCGTAGACGAAATTCACCGCTTCAACAAGGCCCAGCAGGACGCCTTTCTCCCCTTTGTGGAAAAGGGCAGCATCATCCTCATCGGGGCCACCACCGAAAACCCCTCCTTTGAAATCAACGCCGCACTTTTGAGCCGGTGCAAAGTATTCGTTTTAAAAGGCCTGGAGCCCAAAGACCTGATTAGTCTCATGGAGCGGGCCTTGGAGGATCCCAGAGGCTTCGGCCATCAGGCCGTAACGCTGGAGGAAGGGGTGCTCCCCGCTCTGGCAGCCTTTTCAAACGGCGACGCCCGGGTAGCCCTTTCCACTTTAGAAATGGCGGTGCTTAACGGGCAGATGGATGAAAACGGCCGCCTTACCGTGACCCTGGCCACGGTGGAGCAGTGCACCAGCCGCAAATCCCTTTTGTATGATAAAAACGGCGAGGAGCATTACAACC
>JAFUPO010000332.1 GCA_017481185.1 Clostridia bacterium
GCATTTCTTCATCCAAAGGCTTGATGGTTGAACAGTTGACCAGCGCCATATGCAGCTGATGCTTTTCGGCTAAATAGGCCCGTGTTTCTAGGCCGAGCTTGACCATCGTGCCAACGCATAAAAGCACGCCGTCTGAGCCCTCTTCCATAAGCTCCCACTGACCGGGCTTGAAGCCTGGATAAGGATACGCCTCCTGCATATCCAGGCTTTGACGCGGATATCGAATAGCGCAGGGGCCGCTGACCTGAGATGTCCACCGAATCATGGCACGCAGTTCCTGAGAATCGCGAGGGGCCAGAAGGGTCAGACCAGGAATATGCCGCAGATAAGCAATGTCAAAAACGCCGTGGTGGGTAGCCCCGTCCTCCCCTGCCAGACCCGCGCGATCCAATAGCAGACAGACGGGCAGATTCTGAAGGCATACGTCATGAACCACCTGATCATAGGCTCTTTGCAGAAAGGTCGAATAAATGGCCGCGTAAGGCTTCAAGCCTCCGCTTGCCATACCGGCGGCCAACGTAACGGCATGGGGCTCAGCAATGCCTACATCATAGCAGCGGTCTGGGCAGGCTTCCGCAAACAAGCTGAGCCCCGTTCCGCTGGGCATTGCTGCCGTGATGGTCACGATACGCTTGTCCACAGCTGCAAGCTGCACCAGCTCCTGCGCTGCAATCTCGCCGTAGGAAGCGTTTGTTGGCTGCTTGCGAAGATCCCCGCTTTCTACATAAAAGGGCGGCGTACCATGAAAGGCTTCTGGCTTACGCTCTGCCTGCTCATATCCATGACCCTTTTGCGTGACGCAATGAACTACGACGGGCTCATCATAGCTCTTGGCCAGTCGCAAAACACGCTCCAAGCTCTTGAGGTCATGGCCGTCCACAGGGCCTAAATAATGAAAGCCCAAGGCGTCAAAAAACACTTCGTGAACGAAAATACCTTTGATGGTATCCTTTAAATAGGCCAGCGCTCGCTCCAGAGGCGGTCCAACCAGCGGGATGCAGGAGATTCCCTTCTTTACAGCTTTCTTGGTATGACGCCAGCCTTTGCTGGCCCGTAATGCCGTCAGGTGATGGGACAATGCCCCTACATTTGGAGCGATTGACATTTTGTTATCGTTTAGTAGAACGATAAGAGGCGTTTTGTCGTTGCCTGCATCATTGAGGGCCTCATAGCACATACCGCCTGTTAAAGCGCCGTCGCCTACAAAGGCAATGACCTTATAATCCTCATTGAGACGATCGCGCGCCCGCGCCATTCCAAGCGCCGAGGAGATGGCTGTAGAGGCGTGCCCTGTTTCAAAGCAATCATAGGGCCCCTCGGAGCGCTTGGGAAAACCGGAAAGGCCGCCAAACCGCCTGAGGGTAGAAAAACGCGCGTAACGCCCGGTCAGCAGTTTGTGGCCATAGGATTGATGCCCCACATCGAATATGATCTTATCCTTGGGCGTATCAAAAACCCGGTGGAGAGCGATCGTCAATTCAACCGCTCCCAGATTGGAAGCCAGGTGGCCGCCCCTCTGGGCTACGGTTTGAATAATTTCCTGTCTCATCTCCCCTGCCAGCACTTCCAATTCCTCATAGGTCATGGATTTAAGCTGGCTGGGTTCACGCAGATCACATAAATGAACCATGCCGCTGCTCTCCGCCTTTGTTATTCAAAACGCCTAAGCCAGCGGCCCCATACAGGCAATTGATACGCAAGGCCCCTGTAAGCGTTTTTCATCATTTGGATCTTTAAATAGGCCGCTACCAGCGTTATCGCAACAAAAGCAACCCAGAGAATCAGATTGATCACCATCCCAATGATCGGGATAAAACCGAACACAGCGCCCAAAGCCAGCAGCGCCAGGGAAATCAAAAGATATACGGCGCCTAAACCGATGGACTGCACAGACAACCGCCTCACGGCGCGGCTTCGCTCGTCATTGAAATAGAGAAACAGCGCAAATAGGCTGCTTAAGGCCCCTAGCGTGCAGGTCAGGTTGACGGCCTGGCTTGTAGAAACGACCTCGGGTTCAGCATAATACGCCGTATATGATTCCTCTCCAGGATAGAAGGCATCCTGATCGTCGTATTCAGAGGGCTGCGAATAATCTTCGTATACCTCGTACGCCGGCTCCTGTTTCCGCTTTTTCATCCCTTCAGCTTGCCTCCGCCCAGTTTGCCGCCAAGCTTGCCGCCAGTTTTGCCCCCAAGGTTAACGCTTTTAAGAATGTCTGATTCAAAGGCATATGTATGCCGGTTTTTGTCCTTATGCGCAGCGAGGGCAGCAGACACCATCTCGTCAATCAGCTTGCTGTAGCTCATCCCCTCGTACTCCCACAAATAGTAGGCCAAGGAACCAGGAATGGTATTGATCTCTGTAATATAAACCCTTTCTGTTGCACGATCAAACATAAAGTCGATGCGCACAACACCCTTGCAGTCCATTAACCGGAAAATCTCTTTGGAAAGGGATTGAATCTCGTCCCTCAGACTATCTTCAACAGGCGCGGGGACAATCCTTGCCAGAGAGGCCATCCCCTTGGAGCCGCCGCTTTGCAGATACTTTTCGCCAAAGCCCAGAAACGCACCGCCGGTATTGGGCATCTCCAGCACAGAAGTCTTGCATTTTCCGTCATAGCCTACCACCGAACAGTTCAGTTCAATGGGCGCGTCAAGCCCTTTCTCCACCAGCACCCTTCGGTCAAATGAGAAGGCTACCTCCAAAGCTTCCTTTAAGGAGGACTCGTCATCTGCGCGGGAAACACCGATGGACGAACCCAGGTTGGCAGGCTTCACAAAAACGGGATAGCCCAGCTGCTCGGCAATTTGGGCGATAATCTCTGCCTCTTTCTCTTTCCATTGGCTGACAGAATACCACAAGCTATCAAGCACCGGCAGACCAGCACCACGGAAAAACTGCTTCATCATGATTTTATCCATGCCGATGGCTGAACTGCCAATTCCCGCAGAGGTATAGGGGATGTTGGCCAATTCCATCAGCCCCTGCATACTGCCATCCTCTCCGTGCATACCATGAAAAACCAGGCAGGCGCAGTCTAAGCGCCCCACAACAAGCTGCTTAAGCCCGCTAAAAAGCCCCTTACCCTGCTGATGGGCAATCAACGCGCCGGAGCCAGGGGTCAAATCAAGCGTCACCTGCTGGATACCCGGCATATTCTCATTAAAAGGCGTATAATTCTTAATGTTCATTAAGGGTTCGCCCGTATACCAAATGCCCTTCATGCTGATATAAACGGGAATCACATCGTATTTTTCGGTATCAACGGCTTTCATGAGCTGCAATGCGCTGATGATGGATACCTCATGCTCGCACGTACGGCTGCCGTAAATCACACCAAGCTGCAATTTAGCCATTCTTCTGCCATCCTTTCTTTAAAGCGCCGATTAGGATCAAGCTTCCGCATAATTATCAGGTAGATCGTTTTCATAGAGCACCACATCCCCAGAACGCATGATTTGATGGAGATAATGGGTGGACTCTTCCAGGCTGGCTACCGAATGAATTGCCTGGGGATCAAACCCCGCTGCCACCAATCCCTCTGCAATGGGGCGTGTATGCTTCTTTCCCACCAGAATTGCCAGATCTACGCACCGGGCCATTTCTTGGCCAAAGGCGCGGTTATATTCTGCCTCTTTCGCACCCAGTTCAACCATGCCGGGAGTGATGATAATTCGACGGCCAGGGAACTGGCTGATCACCTTTAAGGCTGCGCTGGCGCCCTTGGGATTGCTATTAAAGGCATCGTCTATGATCGTCATGCCGATGCCGGTGGAAATCAATTGTAGGCGATGCTCCACGGGCTTAAGCTTGCGGATGCCCCGTGCAATCTCTTCCATCTCCATACCCAGATGGAGACATACGCTGACTGA
>JAFUPO010000022.1 GCA_017481185.1 Clostridia bacterium
CGTCCTTTGCAAATCGCAGGGAAGCAGATGATACTGACCCTTTTGGGGGAAATATTTCTCCCTTTGGGCGATCACCTGGGGTAGGTCAGCATCATACCAAAGGCGGCGGGTTTCGCCCACCCGGCGGCAGCGGCTGTCCAGCCCGCAGCCCAGGTGGAGCACCAGCGCCTGGGGATGCTCGGCCATCTGCTCCTTCAGCCAGCGGTCAAACACTGCCGCCCGCATGGCCATGTAATAGGCCAGCCACCGGGAGCGGGCCCTGCCCTGTAAGGGGAAGGCTTCCTTTGCCCAAATGGTTTCAGCCCAGGGATCATGCAATAGAATCCCTTGCTGGCTCACCAGGGCTTTGCCGTACAGGGGCAGAAACAGGGTGCGATCGACGCCGCTCATTGGGCCATCCGCGCCAGCACTTCCGCTTTTTCAGGCACGGAAGAGATGCCCCCCGCCCGGGTGGTGGAAAGGCCTGCGCTGGTGCAGGCAAAGGTTACGATGGCCCGCAGCTCATCTTCATTCAGCTCCTGGGGCGCTTTGCCCGTTTGGAGCAGCTGATACACGGCGCTGCCGCCAAAGATGTCCCCTGCGCCGGTGGTATCCTTCACATTGAGCCCCGTAAGGCTGGGCACATGGCCCTGGGCCTTTTCATTCTGGAACCAGCAGCCCTCAGCGCCGCAGGTGACAAACACCAGCTTCACGCCGTAGTTTTTAAGGATGTGGGCAGCCCCCTCCTGCACGTTCAGGCCAAAGAGGAAGTCTACCTCCTCGTCGCTGATCTTGACCACGTCAGCCTGGGAAAGGCCCCAAAGCATCTGCTCCTTGGCAGTTTTCAAGTTCTTCCACAAAGGCTTGCGCAGGTTGGGATCATAGGTGATCATCTTCCCCTGCTCCTTGGCCCAGGTGACCGCCTGCTTAGTAGCTGAGCGGGCAGGCTCATCGGTGAGGGACAGGGTGCCGAAGTGGAACACTTTCGCCTCGTCAATCAGGGCATGATCCATCTCATCAAAGGTCAATTGGGTATCTGCCCCGGGCTTGCGGGCAAAGGAAAACTCCCGGTCGCCCTTATCATCCAGGGTCACAAAGGCCAGGGTGGTGAACACATCCTCCGCCATGATCATCCCGCGGGTCTCGATGCCCGCATCTTTCAGGGTGTTTACAAGGAGCTTGCCAAAGGCGTCCTGACCCACCTTGCCCAGCAAAGCAGTGTTTGTGCCGAACTTTTGCAGCGCTGCCAGGAAGTTGGCGGGAGCGCCGCCGGGGTGGGCAGCCATGGTGGGGTAGCCTGCCTCATCCGTGCTCTGGCAGGTAAAATCGATAAGCAATTCGCCCAGGGCAACCACATCGATCATATGCGTTTTCCTCACTTTGCTTTAGGATATTCGTTGCACAAAAGCCGATAGGGTGCTTCATCCTCCTCAATGGTGGGGAAACGGCCCATGGGCGGGTTGAAGCGGTTATCGGTGTTATCGTCGTTGCACTGGCTCACCTCGCCCAGCAGCACCGGGCCGGTGCCTGCTTCCACGGCAAAGTCATGATACAGATACTGCTGCACGTGGATGCTCTCGCCGGGGGTCAGGCGAATCTGGGTGCCTGCTGGCACGGTGTAGGCGCGGCCGTCGGTGTGCACGGTCACGGGGGATTCTTCATCGATTTCCTCGTTCGGCAGGGAGTTGTAGACCCGGATGAGCACATTGCCGCCGCCCCGGTTAATAATATCCTCGGTTTTGAACCAGTGGAAATGGTTGGGGGCGTACTGGCCTTCCTTTAGATACAAAAGCTTTTCGGCGTACACTTTGGGGTACTTATCGGCCATGGCCCGGTTGCCGTTGCGGATGGTGATGAGTGAAAAGCCCATCTTGTCAAAATCGCCCATGCCGTAATCGGTAATATCCCAGCCCAGCATACAGTCCCGCACCTCGTCATACTCATGGCCCTTTTCGGCCCATTCCTCAGGGGTGAAATGGCAAAAGGGCGGCAGATAGCAATGGTGCTTTTCGCACATGGCTTCCAGTTCGCGCAGCGCCTTGTTAATTTCAGAGCGTTTCATCAGTCACCTCAAAAAGCCCCGCAACCGCGGGGCAATTTTTACAGATAGGGAATCATGTCAGCCAGCTTGCCAAAGATCAGATGGGGCTTTACCTCGGAGGTTTCCACATCGTCCATAGTGGCTTCGCCGGAAAGCACCAGGATACCCACCAGGCCGTGGTTCACGCCGGTGGCTACGTCGGTGTAGAGGCGGTCGCCCACCATAGCCATCTCCTCCAGCTTGTAGCCGGTGCGGGCCAGAGCCTCATCCACAATGCCCTTGTGGGGCTTGCCCACGATCACATCTGCCTTGCGGCCGGTGCTGGCCTCAATGAGGGCCATAATAGCGCCGATATCCGGGATGAAGCCGGTGGCGGTGGGGCAGTTGTAATCGGGATGGGTGGCGATGTAAGGCTTGCCCTCCCGGATGTAATCGCACACCTTGCACAACTTGGCGTAGTCCAAGCTGGTGTCAAAGGCCACGATCACATAGTCGGGGTCGTCCTCCACCAGTTCCATGCCCATGGCGGTCATTTCTTCGGTCAGCTTGGGATTACCCAGCAGGTAGCACTTCTGGCCTGGAAAATTGGCCTTGCAGTAGCGCACGGTGGCATGGCCGGAAGAAATCACATCCCGGTAGCACGCCTCTACACCCATCTTTTCCAGCTTGTCGGCATACACGCTGGCAGACTTGGAGGAGTTGTTGGTAAGAAAGCGGGCTGTGCGGCCGGTGCGCTTCAAGGCATCCAGGAAGTCCAGGGAGCCCTCAATAAGGTTATCTCCCAAATAAAAGGTGCCATCCATATCCAAAAGGAAGCACTTCACATTTTTGAGCCGTTCGCGGATCTGTTCATCCGTCATATGATATTCGTACATTGCAAGATCCTCCTTGTCATTATACTACCATGAATCACAAGCCCCGGCAAGCCCCTATCAGGAGCCGCCGGGGCGCTTGATGCCATTATGAAATTAGGTGAGGATCTTGCGGAAGTCAGCGCTGTTTTCATCCAGCGGATAAGCATGATAGCGGCGCACCTTCAGGCTGACCTGCTGGCCTGCGCCAATACCCTGGCTCTCGTAAGGATCCGCGATGATGCGCACTTCCTGGCCGCCGCCCAGATCAATGCGGCAGTCGTTGACATCGCCCAGGTAGAAGTGAGACTTGACCAGGCCGTTGAGCTCCCCTTCGCCAGCAGGCGCAAACTGCACCTGCTCGGGGCGGATGCCCACGATGACCTTGCCCGTGAGGGGGCCGTCATATTTGAGGCTCTGGCCGCAGCCATCCAGGTAGATACGGCCTTCCTTAACCTCGCCCTTAAGGAACTCGATCTTGCCCACAAAGTCAGCCACGAAGGGGTTGGCGGGCTCGGTGTAGATCTGGGTGGGGGTGCCCACCTGCTGAATCACGCCGCGGTTGATAACCACAATACGGTCAGACATAGCCATGGCTTCCGTCTGGTCGTGGGTCACATACATAACGGTGATGCCGTAATCCTTCTGGATCTCCTTGATTTCAAAGCGCATGGACTCGCGCAGCTTAGCATCCAGGTTGGAGAGGGGCTCATCCAGAAGCAGCAGGGCGGGCTCAGCTACCAGGGCGCGGGCCAGGGCCACGCGCTGCTGCTGGCCGCCGGACAGCTGGGAGGGGATACGGTCGGCATACTGGGTCAGATGCACAGCGGAG
>JAFUPO010000333.1 GCA_017481185.1 Clostridia bacterium
GGGCAGCAGGTCAAAGTAGAGCTTAAGCTCCTCCAGCGCCTGGGGCCAGTAAAGGGGCTGCAATGCGTCCAGATAGGGGCGGGGGGAAGCATCTGCGGGGGGAGAAACTGCCTGTGGAGAGATTGAACTTTCTTTTTGCGGCGGCAAAACTTTATTAGGCCCAGGCTCGTCTAATGGAGGCTGAGGTTGGGCCAGGGGCAGGGCAGCCTCTTCAGGCTCGGGAGCCTTGACCGGCACAGACAAATATCGGTCGATGGCTGCCTGAAGAACCCATCGGGGAGCGAAAGCTCGCTGCCCGATAGGCGCAGCCATGACCAGCTGATTATGGGGCCAATCCAGGCAAATGGCCAGGGTATGGCAGGCGCTTAGGGAGGCATCGCCTGGCAGCACGATGCCGGTTTGAGTCAGGGTTCCCTGGCCTCGATCGGTGGTGTCCAGGGGGCCCAGGTCTACCACGGCGCCCTCGGCATCTAAGGAAGCAAAGATGAGCACCCGCAGGCGGCAGCGGCCTTCCAAACCGTGAACAAAGAGGCTCATTTGGGCGCGGCTGCCCCGCTGCTCCAGCCGAACGTGACCTCCGGCGCTGCCCTGAGCTGGGCGAAGGATCAGGTACAGGCGTTCATAATGGGTCATGAGCACGTCCTCCTGTATGCGGTAAATTGCTATACCCTATGCGCCAAGGGAAAGGTTTACGCCTTGGGCAGAATATGCTAAAATAGGGAGCAAGAGGTGTCATAATTATGAGAAGGAAAATGGTGTTTATAACCGTCCTCCTGTTGGGGCTCATCCTATGTGAGAAAACTCTGGGGGAAACGCTGAAATTGTCCCTGGTGGGAGACTGCACCATTGGCGGCCCGGCCTTCAGCCGGGTGGCGGAAAGAGAAGGGCTGGGTTACTTTTTTTCCGGCCTGGTGGAGGTGTTTTCGCAGGATGATCTGACCCTGGCTAACTGCGAGGGTTCTTTCACTAACCGCACCAAAGATGCAGGCCATGAGTTCAATCTTAAGGGGCCTACCAGCTATGCGGAAGCCTTTAAGCTGGGGTCTGTAGAAGCGGTAAACATTGCCAACAATCATACCTACGATTTTTATCGGGCGGGGCGCAGCGATACCATCGAATCCTTGGAGGCCCAGGGCATCGGCTGGTTTGGCGAGGGAGACCTGTATATAACGCAGATCAAAGGCGTCACGATCGGCATGACGGGATACTCCTATCCCCATCGCTATGACCTGACACGCCAGGAGCGGGATATTAAGCTTCTGCGGGAAAAGGGCTGCGATCTGGTGATTGTTAGTATGCACTGGGGCAAAGAAACCAGCTTGGACACCAATAAAGAGCAGAGAACCCTGGGCACGCAGCTTATCGACCTGGGTGCTGACATTGTCTTTGGGCATGGCCCTCATGTGCTCCAGGCCATTCAGATTTATCAAGGAAAGCCCATCTTTTATAGCCTGGCAAACTTTTCCTTTGGCGCGAACATCAGCCCTAAGGATCCGGATACGGCGGCTATCAGCTTGGAATATACCGTGGAGGAAAACGAACTGAGGTTATCAAAACTCACGGCCATCCCCTGTCAGATGCACAATAATAAGGACTTTCGCCCCTATGAGGTAACGGATCAAGGGCAGCGGGAGAAAATATTTGAAAAGCTGGTTTTTACAAAGAGCAATATGCCCGATTCCGGTCTGCCGGAAAGCTTTTTGACCACGGGTGTGGCTGAGTTTGCACAAGCGGAGCAGGAGACGGAGCCTGCCGCCGTGGCTGAGGGCGAGCAGGAGAATAAGGAAAACGAGGCTGCGCTGATACGGACGGCGCTGGAGGAATCGGCCTACGAGTACGAGTGTATGGTCAATATTCACTGCGCCCTGCGAACTGCGCCAGAGGAAGCGGCCAAGCGGGCGGGCGGTATTGATAAGGGCGATCGTATCAAGGTAATCACCTATGGCGAGGTGTGGAGCTATTGCGAATCTCAGGGGCGCAAGGGTTATTTGAAAACGGAATGGCTGTATCACTTCCGTTCGATGAAGCCCTTTGAATGTAAAAAGCCCGGGTTTATTGCGCCGGTGGGCTATGGCCGCGTAATAGAGGAAACAACCATTGCAGCAGAAGATTATACGGGAAATACCCTGGCTGTGGGAGATTTGGTGGTGCTTGAAAACTATGGCCCCCTGCTGTCACAGGCGGCCATTCACCGCAGTATTGCGACTCTGAATAGTAAAATATTTGAGTTTACTCCCTTTGTTTCATGGGATGCGGCCAGGCCCGGGCAGGCTATTGCCGGGCACACCACTTATTATAATGAAACCATGGGCGGGCGGCTGGCTGCAAATCGGCAGTACAACATCAAACTAGCCATTGAGAGAGTAAACGGCGTGGTGGTGCAGCCGGGAGAGAGCTTCTCCTTTAACGCCTACTGTGCGCCCTACCTGAGATCCAATGGCTACCGAGAGGCGCCGGCGATTTCCTCTTCGCAGGATACCAGCTATGGCGGCGGCGTTTGTCAGCTCTCAACAGCTTTGTATAATGCCCTGCTGGCTACGCCTCTGTATATTGAGGAGTGGACGGTACACCGGGATAGCGGCGTTCAATATGCGCCGGTGGATTATGACTGCGCCGTGGGCACATACTCTGATTTGCGCTTTACCAATACGCTATCCTATCCGGTGGAGATCTCCGTGACAAACCAAAATGGCGTGATCACCGTGCTGCTCCTGGCTGGCGAAGGGGCCCAGCCCCAGTACCTGGTGCTGGATTGAATCAGGATGGCTGGAATAATCCAAGAACGCTTATGAGTTGTAACAAATGTAAATGAAATACGATTTTGCTATTGAGAAAAACTGGCAGATGATCTATAATAATAAAGATTAGCGTTCACAACTGGGTGAATTAATGAACGGAGGTTTTCTCATGAAGAGATGGATCGCTTTGCTCCTCTGCCTGGCGGTGCTTTTGCCCATGCTGCCTGTGATGGCCGAGGAGACGGCGGAAGACAATTATCAGTATGATGCCACGACCTTGAAGCAGTTCTATCTGCGGCCGGAAAAGAATACCAGCAGCAGGCAGATCAAAAAAGTGCCCAAGGGCTCAGTGGTTAACGTGATTGAGTTCGATGAAGAGTGGTGCTACGTAGAATATAGGGGCAAGGAAGGGTATTGCAAGCGGGAGTATCTGTTCAAATTCCACTCCCATGATCCCTTTAAATATACGGTGCCTACCTATGAAAAGCCCTACGGCGTAGGAACCATGGCGATTGAGTTCAACACCA
>JAFUPO010000334.1 GCA_017481185.1 Clostridia bacterium
ATATGCCCCCGTAACGTAACACCCGGAAACAACTCAAATAAAGCGCATTGCCCCTTCGGGAACTGCCTCCAGGCGCAGCCTGGCACCCGGAAACAATTACGCAAGGGGCAGTTCCCCCTTCGGGCACTGGGATCCAGGGGGTCACCCCCTGGCGGGAACTGGGGCTCAAGGGTTACCTCTGTTGGTTTTCTTTGGGTGAGAGAGGGAGCTTCGCCCCCATTTAAATGCCCCGAAGGGGCTTCTTTGGCAAAAGAAAGACCCTCTCTCGCCATAACTGCGCCTCTTCCCGTTGACATTCCTGCGGGATTGGGGTAAGATAGCCCTTGAAGACATCTTCAAAAAAGAGAGGGAAAAAACAATGGAAATCAACAAGTCCATGTCCATCGGTGAGGTTCTGCGCCTGGATCGCAACACGGCCCGCATCTTCATGGAGTTCGGTATGCACTGCCTGGGCTGCCCCCACGCCACCGCAGAGTCTCTGGAAATGGCCTGCGCGGCTCACGGCGCCAACGCGGATGAACTGGTGCACCAGCTGAACGAATACTTTGCACAGGCTGAATAAAAACCTGTGGATAAGGCTGGGATAAAGGGGAAACCTTCCAGCCTTTTTCCTTTTTTTCTGTGGAAAAACGGTTGATAACCTTCCTTTCTTGTGGAAAACCTGTGAGTAGGAGGTTCGCTCTGATGGTGAAAAACGCTCGGGAGGCCCTGCAAGTGGCCTGCGAAATGGAAAAGCGGGCTATCCGTATGTATCAGCGGGGCCAGATGCTTTTTCCTCATTTGAAGGAGCATTTGGCTCAGTATGAGCAGGAGGAGCGCTCCCATCTGCGCCGCTTTGGGCAAATGGGCGAAGCGCTGGCCCCTGCTGGGGGCGAGGATCAGGTGCTGATCAGCGCCTATGCCGCCCAGGTGCTCTTTCCCGGCGGGCTTATGGAGGCCAGCCGCGAAAAGGCTTTCAGCGACCTGGGGGCCTTCCTCCAGTATGCTGCCCAGCAGGAGGCAGAGGCCATCCAAACCTATCAGGCCTTTGCCCAAAAGTGCCAGGAGGAGGACGCAAAAACCATGTTTATGGCCATCGCCCAGGAGGAGGAAGGCCACTACCAGGCCCTGGTGGCCCGGCAGGAAAAGGCATAACAGAGAAGAAATGGAGGCGATGCAGCTGATTGCTGCGTCGCCTCTTTTTTATTTCTCCCCCTGGCCTCCAGGCTTCCCTTATGGCAGCCGTGCCAGGGGTGTTGGTTTTTTTGTTCAGATCCACGGATATTTTTCACTTTTCATTATTTGGTTAAAAGTTTTAGCCATCTGCAAAAAGCAATCAAAAGCCTCCTGGCCCAGAACGGCGCTCATAAGCGCCATCCCACAGGGGCCTCCTTTAGAAGTTCGTCTTGATTAACTTATTCTAGTTCATCTGGGTGAACAAGTCACCCCTCCCCGCTTTATTCTTGTTAAAACAAAACCGCCTCCCTTGATAATCCGGGCCGGATTGGTTATACTATTCAATGAGTATCTATGCCACAATAAAGGAGAAAACAAAAATGCTTCAGCCCCGCAGAATTGTTCGGGCCCTTCAACAGAATATTGCCAAGGTCATCGTAGGCAAGGATGAAACCATCGAGTATGCGCTGATCGCCCTTTTGTGCAAGGGCCACGTGCTTATTGAGGATGTGCCCGGCGTAGGCAAAACCACCCTGGCCAGCGCATTGGCCAAGTCTCTTGACTGCTCCTTCAAGCGCATCCAGTTTACGCCGGACGTGATGCCCTCCGACATCACCGGCTTCACCCTGGTCAATTTCCAGTCTGGCGAAATGGAGTTTAAGGAGGGCGCTGTGTTCAGCCAGATCGTGCTGGCTGACGAAATCAACCGCACCAGCCCCAAAACCCAGGCCAGTTTGCTGGAGGTGATGGAGGAGCACCAGGTCACTGTGGACGGCGTAACCCACGTGCTGCCCCAGCCATTTATGGTATTGGCCACCCAGAACCCTGTTGAATTTGTGGGCACCTATCCCCTGCCCGAGGCCCAGATGGACCGGTTTTTCCTTCGCATTTCCATCGGCTATCCCTCCATTGAGGAGGAGATGGACATCCTGGAGCGCTACTCCGGCCAGGTGAGCCCCTTAAAGCAATTGGAGGCCGTGTGCTCCGCCGAGGATATTGTGCAGTTGCAGGAAATGGTGGGCACGGTGTATTGCTCCGCCGAGGTGCGCAACTATGTGTCCACCCTCGTGGCCATGACCCGCAGCCACCCCTCCTTGCAGCTGGGCGCTTCCACCCGTGCTGCCATCGCGCTGATCCGCGGCGGTCAGGCCTGCGCCCTTCTGGATGGCCGCGACTTTGTGCTCCCTGAGGATATTCAGCACATGGTGCTGCCCGTATTGGGCCACCGCATTATTTTGAACCCCGAGGCCCGCATGAAGGCCATCACCACCGATCGGGTGCTGATGACCATTCTGGATAACGCCGCCGTGCCTGTGAAATTATGAAGCAGCATCTTTTGCCTGTGATCTTTGTGGCAGCGGTGTGCCTGATTGCCGCCCTGTCCACCGGCAGCGCCGTGTTTCTTATGATCGCGGTGCTCCTTTTGCTGGTCAGCTTGGCAGCCTTTTTCAGCGTTTGGATGGCTGCCCGCACGGCTCAGGTAACTCAGCAATTGAGCCAGGAAAAGGTGAACCGGGGAGACAATGTGGCCCTGACCCTCACCGTAAGCCACAAGGGCTTTTTGCCCATTGCGCCCATTACCCTCACCCTCTGCGACCTTTTGGGGGGCGAGGAGGCCCCTGTGCGCTTAAAAAGCGCCTCTGGCCGCAAGCAGCAATTGCGCTTTCCCTTCAACGCCCGGCACGTGGGCGTCATGGAGGTGGGCGTGGTCAAATATAAGGTGGAGGACGTGTTTGGTCTCTTTTCTCTGACCAAAGCGCCCCAGACTCCTTGCGCCCAATTGCTGGTTTTGCCCCTGCCCTTTGATACGGAGGATCTGAAATTCGCCCCCGGGGATGAGGGCATAGAATCCATGGCCCGGGCCACGGAGGATATTTCCTCCCCGGCGGATGTGCGGGCCTATCAGCCTGGCGACCCTTTGAAAAAGATCCACTGGAAATTAAGCGTGCGCAAGGGCGACCATTTGGTGCGCCG
>JAFUPO010000335.1 GCA_017481185.1 Clostridia bacterium
CAGGGGATTCCGTCCAGGGGCGAGAGGGCATCCCCCCGGCTTCTGCGCCTATCCGCGGCCCGGGCCGCCTTTAAAGCCGCCTCGGCCGTTACGGTAAGATAGGCCCCCAGCTGGCTTTTTTCAATGGCAGCCAAATAAGCCTGGGTCAATTCCAGGCTGGAAATCTCCTTGGTTTGGAGGCATTGAATCTGTTCTTCCAGGGTGAAGCGTGTCGGTTCCATAGCCGTCCTCCGGATTTGAGTGATAAGTGAGAAGGTTTGATTGGTTAAACTGCCGTGCGCATTAACTAAAGCGCTTCACTTATCGCTCCCGCCTGATCCCGGCACTTGAAAGGTCATCCCCTCCGGCCTGGCGGGAGCGGCTTCATCCCGGCGCAGCACATTGACCTGCCCCCTTTGAAGGGGCAGGTCAACGCCGCTTAAGCCATTCAGCTGGTCGGCAAAGGCCAGGATGTCAGCCATATCCTTTTCAAAGGCTTCCTTTTCAGCTGCCGTTAAACGGATCTTGGCCAGGGAAGCCACCTGTTCCACGTTCATAGGGGTCTCCTTACTGATTTTTTAAATAGCTGAAAATCTTCTGGGCAATGGGCGCAGCGGTGGAGCCGCCGCCGTCGCCATCGGCAATATCTTCTACCAGCACAGCCACGGCGTAGGGCCAGCGATCATCGTCCATAAAGCCTACAAACCAGCCGTGGGTCACATCCCGGCCATCCAGGCCGCTTTCGGCTGAGCCGGTTTTGCCGCAGATGCGCACGCCGCTTACCTGGGCCCGGCTGCCGGTGCCCGAGGCGACCACCTGGGCCATATAATCCGTCAGCACCTGGGCCTCCTGGGCGGTGAGCACCTTTTTATACACTTTGGAAGTATAGCCCTGGCGCTGTACGCCTGAGGCGCTTTGAGCAGAATAGATCAGCCGGGGCTCCATCATCACCCCGTTGTTGGCAATGCAGGCAGCCACCATGGCCATATGCAGGGGCGTGGCCGCCACCTGGCTCTGGCCTGCGCCGGACCAGGCGATCTCCACCTGATTGCGGTTTTCGGTGGGGTACACGCTGTTCTCCACCACCAGATCCCGAAAGAGAAAGTTATCATTGAAGCCGAATTCCTCGGCGGTTTTGCGCAGCTTTTTATCCCCGATCTCCAGGGCCAGGGAGGCAAACACGTTGTTGCAGCTTTGCACAAAGGCCTTCTCCAGGCTCAGGCTGCCGTGGGCGGCGCTGCCAAAGTCGGTAATCACCTGATCCATCACCTGCAAGGCGCCGGTGCAGGCAAACTCCCTTGCAGCCGCATCGGTCAGGTTATCCAGGGCGCTTTGGGCGGTAACGATCTTAAAGGTGCTGCCCGGGGGATAGGCGCTTTGGGTGGCCCGGTTCCAGAAGGGGCGGCTTAAATCGTTGCGGGTTTCCTCGGTGATGTGGTTGGGGTCAAAGTTGGGCAGGCTCACCGAGGCCAGCAGCTCCCCGGTTTTATAATTTAAAACCACTGCCGCCCCCCGCTTGCCAGCGGTTTTTTCATTCTGGTCAAAGGCGGAGGCTGCCAGGGTACACAATTTGGAGTCTGCCGTCAGGGTTAGGTTATCCCCCCGGCGGGTCTCCCCCCGCAGGGTCTGGAGCAGGCGCTCGGCAAAGGAGGTTTCAAAGCCCAAAAGGTAGCTGGCCTGAAAGGTTTCCACCCCGTTGGATACGTTGCCCAGGCGGTCGCCCAACAGGTGTACCATGGCCCGGCGGCTGGCCTCGTCCGCCTGGTACACCCGCTCCCCGTCGGAGGTGGTGGCCAGCACCACGCCGTTGCGGTCCAAAATGTCGCCCATAATGGCGTTCTGCTTTTCCGCCCGCACCCGGGGATTTTTGCTGTTGGCAAACCAGCGGGTGCCGTAGGTGGTGATGGAATAGCCTCCATACACCGCCAGCAGCACAAACAGGCCCACCAGCACCACCATCAGCAGTTTAAAATTCATCCGTTGTTCTTTCATGGGAGAACCTTTCTTTTTTGCGAGAGGAGCTTTCTTTTGCAAAAGGAAGTTCCTCTCACGCTCTCTTCAAAGAAACCTTATTAAAAGACAGAGGCAAGGAAGGGTTATAGCAAAGCGCTTGGTTCATAACTGCTCGCTTCCGATAGAAGCGAGCCTGGCGTCTTCCTTTAAATCATCCTCGTTCAAGCTGGCCACCCCCTGCAAAAGCCCTACCAGGCACAGGCTGGAAACCAAGCTGGTGCCGCCGTAGGACACAAAGGGCATGGTCACGCCGGTGAGGGGGATCAGTTTAATCACCCCGCCGATGATCACAAAGGTCTGTACGCCAATGAGCACCGTGGCGCCCATGGCCAAAAGAGCCAGCACCGAATACCGGGCGCTCATGGCGATGGTAAAGCCCCGCCACACCAGGGCCACATACACAAGCAGCACGCACAGGCCGAAGATGATGCCAAACTGCTCGCAGATCACCGCAAAGATCATATCCGTATAATACACGGGGATCACCCTGGGTTCCCCCAGGCCCAGCCCCATGCCGAACAGCCCGCCGGAGGCGATGGCCATCAGGCTTTGAACGATCTGAAAGCCCGAGCCCTCATAATCGCTCCAGGGGTTGCGCCATACTGCCACGCGAACCTTTACATGGGCAAACATTTTGTAGCCCAGCACCGCCGCCCCTGCGCCGCCGCCGATGCCCAAAAGGGTCAAGGGTAAGTTGGAGGTGGAGGCATAGAACAAAAACAGCGTGGTGAAAAAGTACATCAGCGCCGTGCCCAAATCCTTTTGCAGCATCAAAAGGCCCAAGCAGCACACGGAAAAAAACAGCCAGGGCAGCATTTTGCGGCGGCTCATGTAATGGGAAAGGATCAGCAGCAGCGACAGCTTCACCATCTCCGAGGGCTGCACCGAAAGGGAGCCCACATAGAACCAGTTTTTCGCGCCGTTGGTTTCCCGGCCAATCACCAGGGGCAGGGCCAAGAGCACCAGGCTCACCGGCAGCATCAGCCGCACGGGCCATTTCCACCGGGTCTTGATCCACCGCACCAGCAGGATGCAAATCAGCATACAGGGGATGCCCGCCGCGTAATAAATGGCCTGCTGCAAGCCCCGGTCAGGGTCTGTGCTGTAGAGCACCAGCACCCCCAGGGCGCACAAAAAGTTGGTCAGGGTCAGCAGCAGCTTGTCTGCCGGAAAAAGCTTGGGCAGCACCATGGTGCCCACCCACAGGGTGGCAGGCACAGCCACAGCCAAAGCGAACCCTTGCCATTTGAGCGGGTTTTCCTTAAAGGCGATGAGGATGAACGCGCTGAAAAAGAACAGCATAACCACGCTGACCAACAGGCGGCCCGGGTCATTTCTGCGCTTTGCCAAAGGGTTCATCTCCTTCTGTTGAATAATCCCCGCCGGGGCTCCTCCTGGTAGAGGGGTTCATCTTCGTAGACGGGTTCATCCTCGTAGGGGGCTTCTTCATACTCCTGCCAGGGCTGCACGGCCTGGTGGTGGGTCAGGGTCTGCTCCCGCCAGTCCCGAGAAATTTCAAGGGGTTCAGGCTCCTCGTATCGGCGGGCGCTGCGGGCGGTTTCCACCCCCATAAACAGCCTAAGGCGCAAGTGCGCCTCTCCCACCTGCAAGCGGGAGCCGTGGTACATAAGGGGCGGCTTGCCTCGGTGGCCGTATTCCTCCCCGTCCACCCATACCGTTTGATGGAGCCAGGGCTCAATATACAGCCCTTTGCCCCGGATGAACCGAAAGGTCAAATGCTTTCCAGCCACCCCTTCTTCAGGAACCACCACATCGCAGCCTCGCAGGCTGCCTAATACGCCCTCCTGGGGCAGGGGCAAAAGGGAGCCCTCGGGCAATTGCTCATTGCCTGCCAGCACCACCAGCTCGCCTACAAATCCAGCATCGGGCAATTGGCGCACCCGCTTGCGGCGCAGCCGCCCATCCTTGCGCAGCCAGGCAAAGCTGCGCCACACGATGACAATACCCAAAAAGGCGAACCAGTAGGACGCGCCCTGGGCCAGGATCTCATACAATTCTGAGGGCATCCACTCGCCGCCTTTCATAATGAATTGGATTTTATTATACCATAAAAACGCCTCGGGGAGCGCTTCTGTTGCACAATGTAACAAACTTCGCGAAAATTATTGCAGTTTGACAACAATCGGACGAAGGAGTAAGATAATATCGTTATAAAGTTATCATCAAAAAGGAGGATTCGCTGATGAACGCATTGATCTACGGCGCAGGCTCTTTAGGCATTGTGCTGGGGGCGTACCTGGCCAAGGCTGGGGCGGAGGTGACCCTGTGCAACCGCAACCCGGGCCAGGTGGAGGCGCTGAACACCCAGGGCGCAAAGGTGATCGGCACAGTGGAGATGACCGTGCCTGTCAAGGCTATCCTGCCCGATCAGGTGGAGGGCCCCTACGATGTGGTCTTTTTGATGACCAAACAGCTGGATAACGAAACCTCCTGCCGCTTTTTAAAGGATAAGCTCTCTCCCAAGGGCGTCATCGTAACGCTGCAAAACGGCCTGCCGGAGATGGGCATCGCCCAGATCGTGGGGCCTGAGCGCACCCTGGGCTGCGCCGTGGCCTGGGGCGCCACCCTGGAGGGCAACGGCGTTTCCCGCCTCACCTCCGACCCCGATCATCTGACCATGAGCCTGGGCCCCACGGACGGGGTGCCCAGCCATACCCTGGCCGCCGTGAAGGCGCTGCTGGAAAAAATGTGCCCCGTGGAGGTGGAGGAAAACTTCATGGGCGCCCGCATGAGCAAGCTGCTGATCAACGCGGCTTTCAGCGGCATGAGCGCCGTTACCGGCCGCACCTTTGGGGAGGCCGCTGCCCGCAAGGATTCGCGCCGGGTGGTTCAGGGCCTCATCAAGGAATGTTTGGAGGTATCCAAGGCGGCCAACATCCCTCTGGCCAAGGTGCAGGGCAAGGATATTGGCAAGCTGCTGGATTACAACGGCCCGGTCAAAAAAGCCCTCTCCTTTTTGATCATCCCCATCGCCATCAAAAAGCACGCAGCCCTGAAAGCCAGTATGCTTCAGGATATTGAAAAGGGCAAGCCCACGGAGGTGGACGCCATCAACGGCGCAGTGAGCCAGCTGGGCCGCCAGCACGGGATCCCCACCCCCCTAAACGACACGGTGGTTCGCCTGATCCACGAGATGGAAAAGGGCCGCCGCACCCCTGGATGGGAAAATATAGCTGAATTTGAGGTGTAATAACCATAAAATTTCCACTTTTGATGAAAAATTGTGGATAAAGCAAAAAGCAAAAACCACTTTTGGCAAAAAATGAAGGATCTTGTGGCATACCGCCGCAAGATCCTTTATCTGTGCCCTCCCCGGCTGCTGTGCTTGAGAGAATAACCTGTGCTGAGACGAAGGGCTTTCATCTGCTGTGGGAAAGCCCCAATCGGTGGGATGAGCGCGCAAGAGAGGGTATTTCTTTGCTAAAAGAAATACCCTCTCCCTCATAAATTATGCGTTATTCTCTTCAGTCTCAGCTTCCGGCTCGGCGAGGGCTACGCCCACCACCTGGGCGCCATCGGCTACCCGCATCAGGCGCACGCCCTGGCTGGTGCGGCCGCACAGGCGAATATCCTCCACCCGGGTGCGGATGATGGTGCCGTCGTCGGTAATAAGCAGCAGATCCTCATGGCCCTGCACCATCAAAAGGGCGGTGAGGGGGCCGGTCTTATCCGTGAGGGCGGCGGCGATGATACCCTTGCCGTTGCGGCCCTGCTCCCGGTAGTCAGAGGCGTTAGAGCGCTTGCCGTAGCCGTTGGCGGCAATGGTCAGCACCTGAGCCCCTTCCTGCACCACAGCCATGGACATGATCATATCCTCGGTATCCAGCTTCATGGCGTGCACGCCCATGCTGGCACGGCCCATGGCGCGAATGTGCTTTTCATTGAAGCGGATGGCCTTGCCCAACCGGCTGCCCATAATCAGCTCCTGGCTGCCGTCGGTCAGCTCCACAGAGACCAATTCATCCTCTTCCTTGAGCACGATGGCGATCAGGCCCGTGCGCCGCAGGTGCTGGAACTCGCTCATGGGCGTTTTCTTCACCAAGCCGCCCCGGGTGGCCATGACCAGGTAATGATCCTCAGTCTCAGCCGGTACGGGGATCATGGCGGTGACCTTTTCATCACCGGCCAATTGCAAAATGTTCACAATGGCTGTGCCCTTGGCGGTGCGGCCCGCCTCGGGGATCTGGTAGCACTTGAGCTCATACACACGGCCCTTGTTGGTGAAGAACATAATATCCGAGTGGGTGTTCACCACCAGGATCTTTTCAGCATAGTCCTCCTCCCGGGTGGTCATGGCGCTGACGCCCTTGCCGCCCCGGTTCTGAGCCCGGTAGGTGGCCTGGGGCAGGCGCTTCACATAGCCAAAGTGGGTGAGGGTCACCACCATGTCCTCCCGCTGGATCAGATCCTCCACGTCGATCTCGCCCTCCAGGGCAGCCAGCTCGGTGCGGCGCTCGTCGCCGTATTTATCCCGGATGACGGTGATCTCTTCTCTGATTACAGACATGAGCATCCCTTCATCCGCCAGGATGGACTGGAGGTAGGCGATGGTCTTTTCCAGCTCCTGATACTCAGCCTCCAGGCGCTCCCGCTCCAAACCGGTCAGGCGGGCCAGGCGCATATCCAAGATAGCCTGGGCCTGCTTTTCAGAAAGGTCAAAGCGCTCCATCAGGGCGATGCGAGCAGCGGCGGTGTCCCGGGCCTTTTTGATGGTTTCCACGATCTCGTCGATATGGTCCAGCGCCTTCAAAAGGCCCTCCAAGATGTGGGCCCGGGCCTCGGCCTTGTTGAGATCGTAGCGGGTGCGGCGGGTCACAACATCCTTCTGATGCTCCAGATAATAATAGAGCATTTCCTTGAGGCTCAGCACCCGGGGCTTGCCGTTCACCAGCGCCAGCATATTGGCGCCGAAGGTCTCCTGCAATTGGGTGTGCTTGTACAGGTAGTTCAAAACCACCTGGGGATGCACATCCTTTTTCAGCTCGATCACGATGCGCATACCGTCGCGGCCGGACTCGTCTCGCAGATCAGAGATGCCCTCCAACCGCTTTTCGTGAACCAATTCACCGATCTTTTCCACCAGCCGGGCCTTGTTGACCTGGTAGGGGATCTCGGTAACCACAATGCGGCTGCGATTGTTGCCTATGGGCTCGATTTCACTCTTAGCCCGCATAATAATGCGGCCATGGCCCGTATGATAGGCCTCACGGATGCCTGAGCGGCCCAAAATCATCGCGCCGGTGGGGAAGTCGGGGCCCTTTACGTGCTCCATCAGGTCATCCAGGGTGGCGTCAGGATTGTCAATGAGGCACAATACCGCATTGATAACCTCTTTGAGGTTGTGGGGCGGGATATTGGTGGCCATGCCCACCGCGATGCCGGAGGAGCCGTTGACCAAGAGGTTGGGGAAACGGCTGGGCAGCACCGTAGGCTGCAAAAGGGTCTCGTCAAAGTTGGGGTAGAAGTCTACGGTGTCCTTATCGATCTCGCCCAACAGGTGCAGGGCCAGTTTGGACATACGGGCCTCGGTGTAACGCATGGCGGCAGCGCCGTCGCCGTCCACCGAGCCAAAGTTGCCCTGACCCTCTACCAGGGGGTAGCGGATGTTGAAATCCTGGGCCAGGCGCACCATGGCATCGTACACAGAGGAGTCGCCATGGGGGTGAAACTTACCCAGCACGTCGCCCACCACGCGGGCAGACTTACGGAAGGGCTTATCGGGCATCATGCCCAACTCGTTCATATCGTAGAGGATGCGCCGGTGCACGGGCTTGAGGCCGTCCCGCACGTCCGGCAGGGCACGGTCGA
>JAFUPO010000336.1 GCA_017481185.1 Clostridia bacterium
GACCGCCGTCAGACAGGGCCTTGCAAAGCGGCACCGCGTCCTGAGCGTCATCCACCTTGATGACGGGAACCAGACCGGCCAGGGAAAGCTTCTTGATCATGTCCATGGTTTTAACCTTCTTTCTGAAATCTATGTGTACGAAAAATGGGTAACGGTTTTACAAAGCGGCCAGCACCCGCTGAATCTTGCGCTGAGCTCGCAGAAGGGCCTGAGAAAAGGCCTGCAAATTCTCCGGCGTGGCTCGGAAGGAGGGGGCTGAAATGCTCAGGGCGTAAACAGGCTCATTCTGCCTGTTGCGGATGACCACCGCCATGCAGCTGACGTCGGGGCTGTTTTCCTCCCGCTCCATGGCCACGCCGCTGCGGCGCACCTCATGGAGCTGGCGGATCAGCGCCTCCACATCCGTCAGGGTGTTGGGGGTCAGGGGGGTGAGGGGCTGGCCTTTGTACAGGGCCCGCACCTCGTCATCCGTCATGCAGGCCAGAAAGGCCTTGCCCATGGCCGTGGCATACAGGGGCATCCTTGCCCCGATGCGGCTGGCCATGCGGATGGATTGGGTGGATTCCAGCTTATCTATATAAAGCACCTCCAGGCCGCTTTGAACCCCCAGGTGGGTGGTTTCATCCAAGGCCTGGTGGATGTCGCCCATATATTGGCGCAAGACCGCCGTCACATCCACCTGATTGACAGCCTGTGCGCCCACCTCAAACATTTTGAGGCTTAATTGGTAAGCTCCCTGTGGGGTCATGCGCAGATATTTTGCGTCCTCCAGGGTATGTAAAAGATTGAAGGCGCTGCTCTTGGGCAAGTCAAGGTGCGCGGCAATCTGGCCCAGGGTCATGCCCTGAGGGGTTTCCGCCAGCAGCTCCAGAATGGCCAGGCCCCGCTGAAGGGTTCGGTTCAGCACTTCCATGGGCGCAGCCTCCTTTTTGTTCATAATTATGAACGCTGTTCAAATCCTTGATGATGATAGCACCCCCGCCCTGCCCTGTCAATAAGGCCGGAAAAGCTACCTTAAAGTTTTGCTAAAACGAATAAAAAAAGTGGGGCCTGCCCACCTTTAAAGATCATCCGCATCCTGAACGGGGGTATCCTCCTGATCCGCCGGGGTGCCGGTGTAGGAGCCCAGCACATCGGAATTGCTTTCTTTTGACTGGTCGTGAAGCACATGGGGGATTTTGCGTTTGGGTGTTGTCATATGATCTACCTCCACCCCCAAGTATTCCCCAATAGACTGAATTTAAAATGGTTTTCCTTGGGGAGAGCGCGAGACCCCCTTCCTCTTGCAAAAGGAAGGGGGTCTCGCACAGGATATGAACCGTTGATTACACCTTGAAGTTGACAGACTTGTCGCCCTGCTCGTTGGAGCCGAAGGTGTAGTCGTTGCCGGGCAGAATGGCGTTGACCAGGATGCCCACGAGGTCAGCCACGGCCAGGCCGGAGAGGCTGATGGTGACGTCGCCGATGAAGAACTTAATGGAGCCGTTGAGGCCGTTCACAGTATCGCAGCCCAGAGCGCTGGAGAAGTTGATGCCCAGGGAC
>JAFUPO010000337.1 GCA_017481185.1 Clostridia bacterium
AAAAACGGCTGGTTCCTGATCGACTCCTACAAGGAAACCGAGCTGGGGTATGAACCCCCTGTATCGGTCGAGCCTACTGCCGAAACGGAGCCGGAAGCATGACCATTCAGGATGCCATTCGCCAAGGCACAGCCCGGCTTGAAGCCGCCGCCGTTCCTGACCCGCGCCTGGACGCGGAATACCTTTTAGCCGGGGTAATGAATCAGCCCCGGCTTTTGGTGTGTCTGAACAAGATGGAACCCCTTGGCTCTGACCATTGGCAGGCCTTTGATAAGCTCCTTGCCCGCCGTGAATCCCGGGAGCCTTTGCAGTACATCCTGGGAGAAACGCCCTTTTACGGCCGCACCTTCAAATGCGACCCCCGGGCCCTGATCCCCCGGCCGGAAACGGAGCTGCTCTGCGAGCTGGCCATCGCCGCCATGCCTCCCCGAGCCCGGGTGCTTGATCTGTGCTGCGGCACCGGAGCCATTGGGCTAACGCTGGCTTTAGAGCGCCCTGGCTGCCAGGTGACCCTTTCAGACCTCTCCGGCGAGGCTCTTTCATTGGCCCAAGAAAATGCCGTCCGTTTGGGCGCTTCCTGCCGATTCTGCCAGGGCGACCTATTTGAGCCCGTCGCCGCTGAGACCTATGATCTGATTATTTCCAATCCGCCCTATATCCCAGCCGATGTTTGCCGCCAGCTTCAGCAGGAGGTTCAAAAAGAGCCTCTCATGGCTCTGGAAGGTGGTTTAGACGGCCTCTATTTCTACCGGCAGATTGCCGCACAGGGGCCTGCGCACTTGGTTGCTGGCGGCTTGCTTTTGCTGGAGATCGGCTATGATCAAGGCGAAACGGTTCCGGCGCTGCTTGAGGAGCACTTTACTCAAATCCAAATGCATCGCGATCTGAACCATCTGCCCCGGATGGTCACCGCCAGGCGAAAACCCTGAAGGAGGCTGCCATGTTCGAGAAATTCGATTGGATCATCCAGCGGGAAGAAGAGCTTTCCATCGCTCTTTCTCAACCAGAGACCCTCCAGAACCAAACCAGCTATCAAAAGCTGTTGAAGGAGCACGCCCAGCTTTTACCCCAGGCGGAGGCCTGGCGGGCGTACCAGAAGCTGCTGGCGCACCTTCAGGAGGCTGAGGAAATGGCTCAAGAGCCTGAACTGGCTCAGATAGCCCAGGATGAAATAGCGTTGCTTAACACCCAGAAAGCGGAAGCGGAGCTGACCCTGAGATTAATGCTTCTGCCCAAAGACCCAGACGATGACCGCAGCGTGGTCATGGAAATCCGGGCCGGAGCTGGCGGTGAGGAGGCCGCGCTATTTGCCGCCGACCTTATGCGTATGTACGCTCATTATGCCGAGCATAGGGGGTTTAAGGTCGAGCCTGTTTCAGAGAATCCTACAGAGCTGGGCGGATTAAAAGAAGCCGTATTCATGGTCAGCGGACCCGGAGCCTTTGCCCGGCTGAAATTTGAAAGCGGTGTGCATCGGGTTCAGCGGGTGCCCATAACGGACTCCACTGGAAAAAAGCAAACCTCCACCTGCACCGTGGCAGTGCTGCCCGAGGCTGAGGCTGTGGACGTTATTATCGACCCCAAGGATGTGCGGGTGGACGTCTACCGCTCCACCGGCCATGGCGGCCAATGCGTCAACACCACTGACTCTGCCGTACGCATCACCCACCTTCCTACCGGGCTGGTGGTTACCTGCCAGGATCAAAAAAGCCAGCTAAAAAATCGGGATCAGGCCATGAAAGTGCTCCGCTCCCGTCTGCTGGAAAAGACTCGCTCTGAGGCTGATGCAGCCTATGCCAACCGCCGCCGCCTGCAAGTGGGCACCGGGGATCGCAGCGAGCGCATCCGCACGTATAATTTTCATGAAAGCCGGGTCACCGATCACCGAATCGGCCTGACCCTTTATAAGATCGACGCCATTATGAACGGCGATCTGGATGAGATCATCGACGCCCTGCGCATAAAGGAGCAAGCCCAGCTACTTAAAGAGGGGCAATAACAGCCGAGAGGAACCTTTCTTTTTGCAAAAAGAAAGGTTCCTCTCGCGCTTTCCCTAAAGAAAAACCGGTATTAGCTTTTGCAGCCCAGCATATTCTCTTTCGGGTGATAGGATGCGTTTGTTCTTTTTAAGCTTAGCCACAGGGATTGCCGGAACCGGTGTTGGAACATTGCTTGGGCTCCTCTTCCCTGTCCTCCCTCCCCTTCTCATGGGCTGTCTTTTAAACCTCACAGGCGGATTAATGCTCTCCATCGTTTGCTTTGAGCTATTACCCGAAGCGATTCTCATCTCCCAGCCTGCGGCCGTTCTGGGCGTATTGCTGGGGGCGGGGCTGATGCTTGCAGTACACATCCATGCAAGCGGAGCTTCCTCGCGAGCCACCGGGCTGATGCTCTGCCTGGGCGTTGCGATGCACAACCTGCCCGAGGGGCTGGCCGTAGGCGCGGGGTTCCAGGATGCGCCCATTCTGGGGCTGACCCTGGCAGGCTGCATCATAGCCCACGATTTTCCCGAGGGGCTGACCATGGCGGTTTCCCTAAAGCAAGGCCATATGCCCCGTTTGAGGATCATCGGTTTGGCCGCCCTAGCAGGGCTTCCTGGGATCATCGGCACCTTGGCGGGCTACTGGATCGGTGCAGCGGCTCCCTTTGCCCTTTCCTTCTGCCTGGCCCTAGCTGCCGGAGCGATGCTGCAAATCACCTGTCAGCACCTTTTGCCCCAGGCCCGGCAGGAAAGTGCTGCGCCCTGGGTCACCTTTTGCCTTTCAGTGGGTGTTTTAGGCGGTGCGCTGCTCACCCACTGGATTTAGTTGACGAGTCGTGTATAATAAAAGTTGGAGGGAACTCCTTTATCACCAAGAGGATTCTCTACATAAAATTTTTCATTTGGATAAAGGGCTATGGCACAAATGACACAATTATTAAAGGCTGATCGCACCAATATACAAAAGGCGGCCGTTCTTTTAAAGCAGGGCAAGCTGGTGGCTTTTCCCACTGAAACGGTATATGGTTTGGGCGCAAACGCCCTGGATGTTCAGGCAGTGCTGTCTATTTTTGCGGCCAAGGGCCGCCCGGCGGATAATCCGCTTATCGTCCATGTGGCCGAATTTGAGGCGCTGGAGCCCTTGTGCCATGTGACGGAGGTAGCAAAGAAACTGATGGCTGCCTTCTGGCCCGGCCCTCTGACCCTGCTGCTTCCCAAAAAGCCAGCTGTTCCTGGGGAGGTCACCGCAGGGCTTGATACTGTGGCTGTGCGTATGCCCAGCCACCCTGTGGCTCATGCCCTGCTCAAGGCCTGCCAGGTGCCGGTGGCTGCCCCCAGCGCTAACCGCTCCGGCAAGCCCAGCCCCACCCAGGCGCATCATGTTTTTGATGATATGCAAGGCCGCATCCCCATGATCCTGGATGGCGGCCCCTGCCAGGTGGGTGTGGAATCCACCGTGCTGGATGTGACCTGCGATCCCCCCTGCATCCTGCGACCCGGCGGCATCACCAAAGAGATGCTAGAGACGGTACTGCCCCAAGTCGCCGTGGCTGGCAGCGTGTTGCGCCCGCTGGAAAAGGGTGAAAAAGCCCTCTCCCCCGGGATGCGCTATCAGCATTACGCTCCTCAGGGGCAATTGACCCTGGTTTCCGGCCCCGATGACAAGGCCCTTCCCCTCATGAACAAGCTTTACGATGAAGCCATTGCCCGGGGCGAAAGCTGTTGCCTGCTAGTCTTTGAAGAGGCCTTGACTCAGGTGCAGCATCGGCAGGTTCAAAGCCTAGGCGAGCACTGCCATCCTGAGCAGATGGCCGAAAGGCTCTTTGACCTTCTGCGGCAGATGGACAAGCTCGGCATCCAGCGCATCTATAGCCAGGTGGTGGATCCCCACGGGCTGGGCCTTGCCATCATGAACCGCCTGGGCCGCGCCGCTGCTTTTCATGTTCTTGATGCTGAGGAGGCCCTATGAACTACCTTTTCGTCTGCACAGGCAATACCTGCCGCAGCCCTATGGCCCAATGCTTGATGGCGCACCTCTCCGGCCAGCCATGCCAAAGCGCAGGCCTAGGCGCCTTTCCCGGGCAGAGCGCTTCTTCTGGCGCTGTTCATGCCATGAACCATTACAAGCTGGACCTTTGCGCCCATCGTGCCCAGCCCGTCACCGAGGCGCTGCTCCAATGGGCTGATGAAATCTGGGCCATGACACCCGGGCATCTGGCGGCTCTGCGCCGCGCCTATCCGCAGTATTCAGCGAAGTATCATGTCTTTGTCCCAGCCATTGCCGACCCCTACGGCGGGGATGATGGCGTCTATCTGAAAACCGCTCAAGCGCTCTGCCAGCAGCTTTTAGAAATGGCTCAAAAGCCTTGAAAAAACTTGATTTTTCCCTAAAAAAGGCTTGACAAACCCCGCCGGATTATTATATGATAGCAAATGGAATCAATAGACTCCGATAGCCCCGGGACTATTGACACTTACGGGCTGTGCGACCATCACAGCGCGTTACACTGAAGGGATACCATCTCTTCCTTTACCACCTTTAAGGAGGAACTACCTTTGAAAACGTATATGCCGAAAGCCGAAGCCATCGAGCGTAAGTGGTACGTTGTCGATGCCGAGGGCATGGTGCTGGGCCGTTTGGCCAGCCAGGTTGCCAATATCCTGCGTGGCAAGCATAAGCCCATCTACACCCCCAGCGTGGATACCGGCGATTTCGTGATCGTCATCAATGCTGACAAGGCTGTCCTGACCGGCAAAAAGCTGGATCAGAAGATCTACTATCATCACTCTGGCTATGCTGGCGGTCTGAAGGAAACCAAGTACCGCAAGCTGATGGATGAAAAGCCCGAGCTGGCCATCCGTCACGCCATCGTGGGTATGCTGCCCAAGGGCCCCCTGGGCCGCAAGATGGCTTCCAAGCTGAAGGTTTATGCTGGTGCTGAGCACGAGCATGCCGCTCAGAAGCCCGAGACCCTCGAACTCATCAAGTAACGCGGAAGGAGCGTATCAATCATGGCTAAAGTAGAATACAGTGCCGTTGGCCGTCGTAAGAAGGCCGTTGCCCGCGTTCGTTTGGTGGCTGGCGAAGGCAAGATCATCATCAACAAGCGCGATATTGATAATTATTTCAGTCTGGAGACCCTGAAGATGACCGTGCGTCAGCCCCTGGTTCTGACCAGCACCGGCGCCAACTTCGACGTTCTGGTGAACGTTTGCGGCGGCGGCCTGTCCGGTCAGGCTGGTGCCATCCGTCACGGTGTTAGCCGCGCCCTGTGCAAGGCTGATCCCGAGCTGCGCGGCGCCCTGAAGAAGGCTGGCTTCCTCACTCGCGATCCTCGTATGAAGGAGCGCAAGAAGTACGGCCTGAAGGCTGCCCGTCGTGCGCCTCAGTTCTCCAAGCGTTAATTATCGCTGGAAAATCAAAAGTTTTCAAAACCCCTTCGCTTATGCGGAGGGGATTTTTTATGCTGAAATGGCCGACGAATCGTAGATTCGTCGGCCGTTTTCTTTACAGGGTCAGATTACAAATTGGGTCATGTAGCGCTTGGAGATCCTAATGCTGTCCAGGATTTTTTCGCGGCTGCTTTCAAAGGCTTTATCCTCTACCTCACTGCAGGCATACCCGTCAAAGCCAATATCAGTCAGGGCGGACACGTATTTGCCCCAGTCTACGTCGCCATAGCCGGGGAGCTTGGGAGACATATAATCCAGCGGATAGGCCATCACGCCATGATCTTTCAGCTTATCAGGATACATTTTGATATCCTTAAAATGCACGTGGAAGAGCTTCTCCTTGAACTCATAGAGGGGCTTGATGTAATCGATCTGCTGCCAGATAAAATGGCTGGGATCGTAATTCAGGCCAAAATAGGGCGAATCGATAACAGCAAACAGCTTACGCCAGATAGCAGGGGTGGTCATCAGGTTCTGCCCGCCGGGCCACTGGTCGCGGCCGAAAAGCATGGGGCAGTTTTCAATGGCGATCTTTACCTTCAGATCGGCAGCGTAAGCGACGATATCAGGCCAGATCTCTTTAAACAGCTCAATGTTCTCTTCAACAGACTTGG
>JAFUPO010000338.1 GCA_017481185.1 Clostridia bacterium
AGTGGGTTTCCCACGGCGCATATCATCGTCATCCATGGCAGGAAGATCGTCGTGAATCAGCGAATAGGCATGAATCATTTCCAGCGCGGCCGCAAAAGGGAGCGCTGGCGTCACATCCTTGCCGCTCTCTCCATAGGCCGCCAGCAGAAGAACGCCGCGCAGACGCTTGCCTCATGCCAAAAGGCTGTAATTCATCCCTTCTGCCAACAACTGAGGGATGCCGCCTGCCTCGGGGATCGCGCTCCCTGCCGGGAGCACCTTGGGCAAATATGCGTTGAGCATTTCGCGATAGGTCTTAAACGAGTGTGTCACAGCACATCCTCCATAGGGATCTCAGTCTGTTCGCCCGGGGTGCTCATGAGCTGGGTCAGGCGGCGCTTGGTTTGCTTTAGCTGGGCCTCCAGGCTTTTCTCCAGAGCTGCGCCTTCTTCAAAGCACTTTAAGCTTTCTTCCAGTGATAGGCCGCCCGTTTCCATTTTTGTAACAATCTCCTCCAGCTTTGCAAGCTGGCTTTCAAAAGTGGGCTCCTTTTTCTTAGGGGGCATTAGGATCGATCCTTTCAGCTTTCACATTCGAGACGGATACGCAGGCCTGTCCATCACGGAATGCCAGCGTCAACGCATCTCCCTGGGCGAGATTTTGAACCGAGGTAACCGCCCTTCCATCCCGCATTGCCAGCGCATAGCCGCGCGCCAGCACCTGCTCAGGCCCCAAAGCCAGCCGCTTGGCCTTAGCTGCTTCCAGCCGCTTCTCGGCTTGTTCAAGCCCTCGCTGAGCAGCTGCCGCCATGCGCGTATGCAGTAGAGCTAAGGCGTGGGTCTGCGCATCCAGCTTTGATTGAGGGGCTTGGCGCACCAATCTATTCTGGGCGAGGTGCAAACGGTTCTCAAGGCTCAGAAGGGTTTGCTGCATGGCCTTCTCCATGTTAAGGATCAAACCGTCAATCTGTCCGCCCAGCTCGCGCACATCAGCAAAAACCAACTCAGCAGCCTGTGAGGGCGTTGCTGCCCGCACGTCAGCAGCAAAATCAGCAATGGTAAAATCTGTTTCATGGCCTACTGCCGATACCACTGGCACCGGGGATGCAGCAATTGCCCGGGCAACAATTTCTTCATTGAAAGGCCACAGATCCTCCAACGAGCCTCCGCCTCGGCCTACTATGAGAACTTGCACCTGCGGCTGCACGCTTAATCGAGCGATGGCTGCCGCGATCTCCCCTGCTGCCTCTATGCCCTGCACCTTCACAGGCGCAAGCACAATCGGAACGCCGGGGTTTCGCCTGGCTGAAACTGTTAGAATGTCGTGGATTACAGCACCCGTGGCAGAGGTTATCACACCGACTTTTTGGGGCAGCAAGGGCAACGGACGCTTGCGCTGTTGGTCAAACAGTCCTTCGCGGCTCAACCTATCTTTCAGCTGCAAAAAGCGCAGATAGAGATCACCGATACCATCCACCTGCATCGCGGTAGCATAAAACTGATAGGCCCCATCCCGAACAAATAAACCAACGCTACCGGTGAGAACCACCGCCATGCCATCCCGAGGTTGAAAGGTTACGCCGCTATTGTACTGGCGAAACATCACACAGTTCATGCGGCTGTCCTTGTCCTTCAGGGTAAAATACCAGTGGCCCGAGGGATACCTTTTCAAATTGCTGATTTCGCCCCGGAGCCGGATCGCACGGAGCATGGGATCGCTGGCTAAAAGCGTTTTAACGTATTCATTCAGTTCGCCTACTGTGAGCACAAAGCCTGACTCAACCATTGGCTTGCAAGGCGGCTGCCTGAACGGTATTATCCAGCAGCATCGCAATGGTCATGCGGCCAACGCCGCCAGGAACGGGCGTGATATGGCCCGCAACCTCGCTGACACCAGTAAAGTCTACGTCACCCACAACCTTGCCCTCTACACGGTTTATGCCCACATCGATAACGACAGCGCCTGGCTTAACCATATCCGCTGTAATGAAGTGGGCTTTACCCACTGCCGCAACCAAAATATCTGCGCGCCGGGTATGCGCTGCCAAATCCTTCGTGCGGCTATGGCAAACGGTGACCGTCGCGTTTTCCTGCATAAGAAGCATTGCCATGGGCTTGCCAACGATATTGCTGCGCCCCACCACCACTGCCTCCGCACCGCAGATACTGATGCCGGTAGATTTTATCATCTCCAGAGCGCCCTTAGGCGTACACGCAATGACGCCTTCTTGGCCGTTGAAAAGCTTGCCGGTATTGAGGGTGTGGAATCCATCCACATCCTTTGCAGGAAGGATCAGCTCCAATGCGCGCGCCTCGTTCAAATGCTTCGGCAAAGGCAGCTGCACAAGAATTCCATGAATTGAAGGATTGTCATTGAGCTGCCTAATGGCCTCCTCCAGCTCCTCCTGAGTCGTCTCCGCGGGCAATTTCAAAGTTAAGGAGCGAATCCCGGTTTCGTTACAGCCCTTTTCTTTATTTCTTACATAGATCTGACTGGCCGGGTCTTCGCCCACTAGAATAACAGCAAGACCTGGCGTGATCCCTCTTGCCTTTAACGCTTCAACCTTTTCCTTTACACGCGCCTTTGCGGCAGCCGCAAGGATCTTTCCGTCGATCAGCTGTGCAGCCATATTGCTCATCCTTTCCGCAGTTTATCCAGCGCCAATAGAGCAGCGCCCACCGCATTGTCGCCGGAATACTCAGGCTTTCCAAAGTAAATTTTCAGATGGCGATCAAGCTTGCCTGCCCGCTGAACAAGCACCTGGCGAAACAGCTGTGACGAAGCGACGCCCCCAGCTACCAGCGCCTGATCAAAGCCTGTTTTGCGCCGCCCAGCCACAATCATTCGCGCTACCGTGCGTGCCAGCAGATCATAAATCTCGCGTGCAGCGTCAGCACGAGAAATCTCACCATGATCCATAAGCCTGATCAATTGGGTTTCAGCCCCTGAAAAATGGCAGTGTAAATCTTTATCTGCCATGGAGGCAGGCAGCATTGCCTTGGCCTCGCCCTGGCGTGCCAGCTCTTCCAAATGAGGCCCAGCTGGAAAGGGCAGCCCCAGATGAACGCCTATGCGATCCACCAGCTGTCCAGCATGGAGATCCAGCGTGCCGCCAATCAGTTTCAAGCTTTCTCCGTCCATCGCCAGCATCTCAGTCGTTCCTCCTGAGAGATGAACGGCTATAAACGGCCCTGAGTTTAACCCAGAATCCACCTGCGCCGCGCGGACGTGGCCTCTTTGATGAGTGGACGCAAAGCAAGGGACGCCCAGTGCCGCAGCTAAGGTACGGGCATGAGCATCCCCCACAGAAAACACTGGCATATAAGAATCCTCCCCATCCCGGGGAGAGGCAGACACACCAATCGCTGCGATAGACTGATTGCCGATCGCCGCAAACATTTCTTCTGCCAGACCCGGCAACTGCCGAATATGGTAAAAAACGCCTTCGCTTTGGCGAAGACCGCGCTGCCCCTGGGCCACAGGTAAAAGCTTGCGAAAGCTTCCCAGGATGCGGCCATCCTCGCTCACGCAGGCAACGGATGTGGTGTAGCAGCTGGTATCAAAGCCGATAACGCAAGCCATCAGGCATCTTCCAGACTTCTGAGCACAGCGCCCAGAACACCATTGATAAAGCGGCTGCTGGCAGGGTCAGAAAATTGATTCGCCAGCTCCACAGCTTCGCTGATAGCCACGTTTCCCGGCACATCCTTGCGGTACATCAATTCGTAAACAGCCAGTCGCAGAATCGTCAGATCCACTCGGGCCATTCGCTCCAGGGACCAATCCTTGCTAAACTGACGAATTTTCTCATCAATCTGAGCAAGCTTATCCAATACCCCATTGAGCACATCGCTGATATAAACCTGATCATCCTTTGTGGGGGCCGCAGCGGCCTCGCTCGCCATATTCTCGTAGATCATTTCGAGGGTAGCGTCGCCGCCATCCCCGCCTAAAATATGCTCGTAAATCAGCTGCATCGCAGCGGCACGGGCCGTCGATCTTGCCATGAGTTGCAACTCCGTTCTGTCATAATGAGATCAGTTGTCTTTGGAAGGTAAAATTTTGTTGATAACGTTTTTCCAAAACTGGGCTTTGTCCTTTACGCCGCCCAGATAAGCGCCCACAGCACCGAGCAGACAGATGAAAAAGGTTTTCCAGAAACCTAGAAACAACAGCAACACTGCCAAAACAACACCTGCTGCTGCGCCAAGAAATCCGCATTGAGGGGTTCCGATCTCAAACTTTTCAAACAGTTTCATCAGCGTTCTCCTCCTCGCTCACAGATTCTGCTTCCATAGCAGCTGCATCCGCCGTGTTTTCTGTTTCAGGCGTCTCAGCAGGGGGTATCGGCACAAAGGTCTCCTCCTCCCGATGGCTGAACAGGCGCTGGTGCAAGGGGCGTTTTCCCGCTTGTTCATCAGGCTTCTTCTCAGAAACAGCCGCCTTAGCCTCTGGTTCATCTATCATGGGCAGCTTAGACGATTGCGGAACCTCTGGCTCTTTCTCCAGCTGTATCTCAACATCCGGCACGGCATAGGGCGAGTTTTTCGCTTCGGCGCTGGTTGTTTCAACCTGTACCTTGATCTCATGTACATCAACGCCGGAACACGCAGTAATATACTGCTTAATCTGCTTTTGCAAAGAATTAACAGCCAGCGGAATACTAACGCCGTTGGCCAAACTGATGCGCAGTGCAACCACAACCCCATCTCGGCTGTTGGAGATGCTGGTGGATAGCACATGAATTTCTTCATGCTTGTCCACACATTTATGCACAAGGCTTTCCATCGCTTTGATAGAAATGCTTAACTCGCCGTTTTCAGTTGTTTGCAAAACGAAACCCTTGCGCCCCTTGCTGCGGCGAAAAAGCAAACTGCAATCAAAAATGCCCAGCAAAATCAGCGCCACCGCAACCAACAGCTTAATTAGCCCATAGCCCTCCAACGCGAGCCACGTCTGCGGGAGCCACTTAAGGCCCCACAACGCAATCAAGAGGCCCAGCACAATCAGACACAGCCCGCTAAGGGCTGCCAGAAAACGCTCACCGAAGCGAATCTTCATGGCGTATGCTCCTTTCACAAGCCAGCCAGAGATAATCACCGGCAGGCGCAAAACGCCTGTCGGTGACTTGTATTACGCTTTAACATCCTCGTGAGTTTCACTGGTCGCCTTGGCGTCTTCCTCTTCGTCTGCCACAAGCTCGACCTTCATGGGCTTCATGGGTTTGAAGCCGGAATCGATGTTGGCCACCTGCTGGCCGGATTCCAGCGCCTTATTCTCCTGCTCAAAGCTGACGCCTTGAACATGAATATCCACCCGAACCACGTGCAGACCGGTCATGGTCTCAATGGCCTTGCGCACATTCTCCTGGCAATCAGAGGCAGCCTTCTGGATGGGCGTGCCGTACTCAATAATCACGTAGAGATCCACAGAAGCTTCTTCCGTGCCGATCTCAACCTTAACACCCTTGGTAATATTGCGGTTGCGGCCCAGAATATCAGAGATGCCGCCGGCAGTGCACATCCCCGCAATGCCCTCGACCTCATTGGCAGCCACGCCGGCGATGATGGCGATGACCTCATTGGCATAGGTGATGGTACCAGTATTTTCAACCTCTGTATTGATGTTCAAGGGAAGGTTGTCTTTCTTAGGAGCCATTTATAACCATCCTCTCTTACGCTGAATGCGAAATCAGACGCACCTTACATAGGTGTTCCAGAATAGTATATCAGATTTTTGTCCAAATGACAACACGCTGAAATACTTTCGTTGCGCAATGATTTCTCAACCCTGCTGCTCGGGCTTATCTTCAACGATTTGAATATGCAGTTCTTCAAGCTGCTTGGGTTCCACCGTGCTGGGAGCGCCCATCATCAGGTCCTGAGCGTTCTTGTTCATGGGGAAAGGAATGATCTCGCGGATGCTATCCTCGCCCGCCAGCAGCATCACCATACGGTCCACGCCAGGAGCGATACCGGCATGAGGCGGCGCACCATAGCAGAACGCATTGTACATGGCTGGGAACTTGGCCTTCACATCTTCTTCGCCCAGACGCACCATCTGGAAGGCCTTGATCATGATCTCCGGGTCATGGTTACGCACAGCGCCGGAGGAAAGTTCCACGACGTTGCACACCAGTTCGGACTGGAAGGAGGTGATGGACAGGGGATCCACCTCGCCCGCAGC
>JAFUPO010000339.1 GCA_017481185.1 Clostridia bacterium
CGCTCGTTTCCATAGCGCGCTTTCAGCTCCTCAATGCGCTGATGCAGGGTCTCATCAAAACTGATTTGCCGCGGCTCCGCCTTGATTGGCTCGTAAGGATGTGCCTGCTGGGCTGCAAAAGTTCCAGCTGCCTTTTGCCTCTTGGCCTTTTGCTTTTTCCCGTTTTCGCTCAAAAGCCTGAATAGACCGATAATCAGAAACAATACAAAGGGTTCCAAGCCGTCCTCCCTCCTTTCAGGCAGGGATAGCGGGGAGCGGGGCGCCGCTCCCCGTTTTTATGCAAGCTTATTTCTTCACAGCGTCAGCGCCAGCATTGGGGGCGCTGGACTTAGCAATGCTCTCGCGCATCCCGGTATCCGCAATGGTGTTCTGCATCTGGTAATAGTCCATCACGCCCAGCTTGCCCTCTTTCAGGGCAGCAGCCATGGCCTTGGGCACCTCAGCTTCAGCCTCCACCACTTTGGCGCGCATTTCCTGCACGGCAGCCTTCATTTCCTGCTCATGAGCCACGGCCATGGCCCGGCGTTCCTCCGCCTTGGCCTGAGCGATGCGGCGGTCAGCCTCCGCTTGATCCATCTGCAATTGAGCGCCGATGTTGCGGCCCATATCCACATCGGCAATGTCAATGGAAAGGATTTCATAGGCCGTGCCAGCATCCAGACCCTTGCTCAGAACCGTGCGGCTGATGGAATCGGGGTTCTCCAAAACCGCCTTATGGGTCTCAGAGGAGCCCACGGTGGTCACAATACCCTCGCCTACGCGGGCGATGATCGTTTCTTCACCAGCGCCGCCTACCAGGCGTTCAATGTTGGTGCGCACCGTAACCCGTGCCTTGGCCCGCAGCTCAATACCGTCCTTGGCGATAGCAGCCACCACAGGCGTCTCAATGACCTTGGGGGTCACAGACATCTGCACCGCCTGAAAAACATCGCGGCCGGCCAGGTCGATGGCGCAGGCCTTTTCAAAAGCCAGTTCGATATTAGCCCGCTGGGCAGCGATCAGGGCGTTGATGACCCGATCCACATTGCCGCCTGCCAGGTAGTGGGTTTCCAGCTTGCTGATGGTCAGGCTCAGGCCTGCCTTGTTAGCCTGGATTAAAGGCAGCACCAGCTTCTTAGGCTCGATGCGCCGGATACGCATACCTACCAGGGTACCGATTGAAACGTGTACGCCGCTGGCCATGGCGCTGACCCACAGGCCCAGAGGCACAAAACGCAGGAAGATCGCCAACAGAATGATTGCCAGAACAATGATGATAAGCAAGCCAACCGCAACTTCCATTTCGTACATTCCTTTCTCCTCGCTCTCCCAAATATTGCTGCCAGGTTGCCCCGGTCAGAGTCGTTGTCAAATGGCCTTTACAACGATGCGCGCGCCTTCTACCTTGTCGATGCGCACCCGCGTGTTGGCGTTGAGAAATTCTCCCTCTGTCATAACGTTCAGGCGAACGCCGTCAAAATCCGCAATGCCGGTGGGCCGTAAAACCGTGGTGGTCATCCCCTCACGGCCCAGGAATACCTCCATGTCACTAATTGAGTTGTATCCCGCCTCGGCGCTTTCCGTGTCCATCAGTACAATCTTGGAATTGGCCAGTCGGCCTTTGGAAGCAGACTTCATTGCCAATGAAATGGCAATGGCTGCCACAGCCAGGCAAATGATCGTTACGCCCAGGGCTGCAACCCCATTCACATTGACCCACGTGAGAACGCTGCTGCCCAGCAGCAGAGCGATGCCGCCAATCCCCGGCAGGCCGAAGCCCGGCAAAAACACCTCCAGCACAATCAGCCCGATGCCTGCCAAGAAGCACAGCGCAATGGGGATCAGAATCTCCCACATATCCACTCCTCCTCCATGTTTCTTGATGCAAGTATAGCATGATCCTCCTGGCGATACCAGAGCTTTTGCATCAAAGATACACTGTAGCGTTCAAATTGACGCTTCCTGTTCCAGAATCCTCCAAAGGGCTGCTAAATCTGCTTCATAAACAGCTTTCAACCCCGGATTGTAGATCACCGAAGCCGGATGATACAAAGGAAACAATGGCAGCTGCTCCATCTGACCTTTGGGAGCCATTACCTGGCACAGGGTATCCCGGCCATGACATTGACCAATCAGCACCTTATCGCCGCACAGGGCCTTCAAAGCCACATTGCCCAGGGTTACGATTCTGCGGGGCTTCACCAAAGCGATTTCCTCCATCAAATAAGGATGGAACAGGCCAATCTCCTCCCGGGTAGGGGGGCGGTTTACCATCCGCCCCGCCGGGCTCAGCCGGGTGGGACGAATCTTCACCGCATTGGTGATATAGATTTCCTCCCGCTCCAGCCCCACGCCCTGCAAAAAAGCAGTTAGATTCTTTCCTGCCTTTCCCACAAAGGGCTGGCCCTGCAAAACCTCCTGCTCTCCCGGCGCTTCGCCAATCAGCATCAGTTTGGGCTGCGCCGAAAGCCCCCGGCCAAAGACCAGCACCTTTTCCTCCCCAGGCCAAAGGGATTTAAAAAACGCCTGGCACCGCTTTTCAAAGGCCGCCAGCTGATCGGTCATGCAATCTCCTCCTGATACAGCCCCAATTCATTAAGCTTGGCCCGAAGGGTTTTTAGATCCTCCCAGGCTTCCCGCTTTTTAGCCGGATCCCTCAAAAGCGCCGAGGGGTGATAGGTTGGCATCATCCACACGCCCTTGCGCTCAAACCATTGACCGCGGTCCCGGGTAATGCGTATGGCATCGCCCAGGGTATTGCGGGCGGCAGTAGCCCCTAAGAGCAGAATCACCCGAGGCCTTACCAGCGCCACCTGAGCCCTGAGAAAGTTTTTGCAGGCCTGAGCCTCCTCTGGCAAAGGCTGCCGATTATGAGGCGGGCGGCATTTGACGATATTGCAGATAAACACCTGCTCTCGGGCCAAGCCTATGGCCCGCAGCATTTGGGTAAGCAGCTGCCCGGCAGGGCCAACAAAGGCCAGGCCTTCCCGATCCTCCACCTCGCCCGGCCCCTCGCCAATAAGCATCAGCGGCGCTTGGGGATTGCCCTGGCCCGGCACCTTTCGGGTGCACCCTGCATACAACGCGCAGCCCCGGCAGTTGTTAATGCTGCTGTTGAGCATTTCCCAATCCAGAGGCATCCTTTCTCATTCCCTTCTCACAGGCGTGTTTGCAAAATGGTAAAGGTGTTCAAAATGTCTGCGTAGAGCCAATTGACCAAGCTGATCAAAAGAGCTACCAGCACCAGCACCGCCACCATCCCGCCGATGACTCCCAAAAAATCCATCACCCCTGCGGCCACCCGGAAGCGACCGATCCGACGAAGCTTTTTTTCTTCCCGATAGCTATCATCATCCAAAAGATCCAGATCATCCGGGTCCATGTCGATATTATAATCATCCTCCGGCGGATAATCCTCTAGATAAACATCTTCAGGGGGATAATCTGCCAAGTAACCGCCCTCAGGCTGGTAGGCCTGGGTTGCGAATTCATTTTCCGGATAATAGTCCTCCAGAGGATATTCCTCCGGGTATATTTTTTCAGGGTACGCCTCGTATCTCTCAGGCTCATAGGCCTCCTCTCGAGGCTGAAAATAATACCGAGTATCCTCCTTGCGTTTTAAGGCCATGGTTTGACCTCCTTCCAATCACCTAACGCATGAGCAGCTGCTTTTCCTCCCGGCAATTCAGATGTAGTCCAACCAGGGGGCCGCTTCCTCCTGGCGGCCCGTTAATGCGCCCTGCCCCTGCAAGCCAGCAAATCCCTGCTGGCGCAGAGCTTCATATAATACCACTGCCACCGAATTGGACAGGTTCAAAGATCGAGCTTCCGCCCGCATAGGGATGCGGATGCACCGATCATAGGCTCTTTCCAAAAGATTCTCCGGCAGGCCCCGAGTTTCGCAGCCAAAAACCAGAAAATCATTAAGCCCATAGGCCGCCTGGGTATAATCCCTAGGCGCCTTGGTGGTGGCGAAGTGCATCACAGCGCCGGGATTTTCCTTTAAAAAGGCTTCAAAATTCGGATAGGTCCGGTAGGTCATCAAGTTCCAATAATCCAGCCCGGCTCGCTTAAGATATTTGTCCTCCAGCTTGAAGCCCAACGGTTCAATTAAATGAAGGGTTGCGCCAGTCGCAGCGCAGGTGCGCGCAATGTTGCCTGTATTTTGCGGGATTTCAGGATTTACAAGTACAATATTCATATCAATTCATCCTTACACTCTTTTTCCTTCTTATTCTACCCAAAAAAGAGCAGGTTGACAAGGATTGCATTTTTTCTTTTCAAATGATATGCTATCCTCTGTTTCAACTGTGCTGCAAAGGAGTTATTGCCAATGGGCCGTCAATATGCCTCCATGGTCTTTGTAAATGTTATGTGGGGGCTTTCCTTTATTTTTAGCAAACACGCCATGCTGGCTGGCTTTCCGGCCCTAACCTTGGCTTTTTTACGCTACGTTGTAGCTGCCTCGCTCCTGTGCCCAATGGTGCTGTTCAAAGAGAAAAGGATGCGCCTTGCCAAACGGGATGTGGCGCCCATGTTCCTCTCCGCATTGGTTGGCATTACCCTGTATTACGCCTTTGAGTATGCAGGCATCCAGCGCACCTCCACCGTAAACGCCTCTCTGATCTTGGCTGCCATCCCTATCATCACCATGATTGTGGAAGCTGTCGTTTATCGCACTGGCCTGAATACGCGGCAGATTTTAGGCTCTTTCGTTTCCCTGGCAGGGGTGGCCCTGGTGGTAGCCACCGGCGCAGATGAGGAGAATGCCTCCATCGTCGGGGATCTGTGCATCTTGGGAGCGGCCATCGTTTGGGTCTGCTATATCTTCATTAGCCGAAGTTTGCGAAACAGATATTCCAGCCTTTCCATGAATGCTTGGCAGGCCCTTGCCTCCCTGGCAACGCTTTTGCCCATGGCGCTTACCGAGCAGGCTCAATGGCAGCCCGTGCCCTGGGACGGCTGGGCGGCTATGATCATCCTGGCTGTTGTATGCAGCGCCCTGTGCTATTGGATCTACGGCAATGCGCTTTTAGAGCTTTCGCCCTTGGCCTCGGCTATCTTCATTAACCTCATTCCCCTAACAACCATCCTGGGCGGCGTCTTTTTTCTGGGCGAAAGCCTCTCCTGGCTCCAAGGGTTGGGCGGGGTTCTGATCGTCTCCAGCATTTTTGTAATAAATCTTTCAGGAAGCAAAAAAAAGGCTTGCAAAACACGCTAAAGGATGATAGAATAGGTTCGTTATCAGCGTGTAAACTCCACAAAGGAGGTGTATTTGAAATGGGTAAGTTTTGTGAAGTGTGTGAGAAGGGTATGATGTCCGGCCACAACGTGAGCCACTCCAACCGCAAGTCCAACCGTACTTGGGCCCCCAACGTACAGAAGGTTCGCGTGCTGGTGAACGGCCAGGCCAAGCGTCTGAACGTCTGCACCCGTTGCCTGCGTAGCGGCAATGTGGAGCGCGCCCTGCCCACCATGGCTGAAGAAGCCTAAGGCTCAATGAGCATATACGAAGCCCCTTTCCTTTAACTGGAGAGGGGCTTCGTTTTTATATTCTCATCCATACAAAAGCCGCTGCGGAATTGCTTCCGCAGCGGCTTTGATTTTTTTATTCTTCCGTGGCTTCTTCCTGCTTGGGCGCTTCCTGCTGCTTGGGGGCAGCCTTCTTGGCGGGCTTCTTCAGGGTAATGACCACGTGGCGGTTGGGTTCCTCGCCCTCAGAGTGGGTATCCACGGCGTCATTAGCCTGCAAGGCGCTGTGCAGGATGCGGCGCTCGTAGGGATTCATGGGCTCCAGGCTCACCTTACGGCCGGTCTTCACGGCACGGTTAGCCATGCGGTTGGCCAGGCGGGTGAGGGCTTCCTCACGCTTGGCGCGGTAATTTTCGGTATCCAGGGTCACCCGAGTATAGCCTTCCTGGCCCTTGTTAACCCGCAGGCTGGTCAGGTACTGGAGGGCGTCCAGCGTCTCACCCCGGCGGCCAATGAGGATGCCCAGAGTATCGCCGGTCATGTTCACCAGCACGTTGCCGTTTTCATCGGTGGATACGGCCACGCTGACGTTCACGCCCATCATCTGGGTCAGGGTTTGCAGGAACTGCTGGGCCTTGCCAGCAGCGGTCTCAGGATCAGCCTGGGGAGCCATCTCCACAGGAGCGGCAGGAGCCTTGGGGGCTTCCTTCTTTTCAGCCTTGGGAGCAGGCTTGCGCTCGCTCTTGGTCGCTTCCTTCTTCTGCTCCTTCTTTTCAGGCTTGGCAGCTTCCTTCTTTTCAGCTTTGGGAGCTTCCTTTTTCTCAGCCTTAGGGGCTTCTTTCTTTTCGGGCTTGGGCTCGCGCTTTTCGGCCCGAGCGGGCTTGGCAGGCTTGGAAGCGGTCAGGGAGGCCAGGGGGTCTTCTTCCTCTTCCTTCACGGTCAGGCGAACCTTGGCCATGCGGCTGCCAAACAGGCCGAACAGGCCCTTGGAGCCTTCCTGGAGGATCTCGATGGTCACGTCGCCAATGGAAACGCCCAGCTGCTCAAGGCCAGCGGAAATGGCTTCTTCTACGTTCTTGGCAGATGCTTCGTAAGATCTCATTTAATAGTCCCCTCTCCCACAGTCACATTCTTTTCCTTGGCATCCTTGGCATCCAGATACTTATTCACCAGGAAAGTCTGCACGGCGGCGATCACGTTGGAGGCCACCCAGTACAGAGCGAAACCCGCGTTGTACTGGAAGCAGATGATCAAGGAGAAGATGGGGAAGAACCACTTCATGAAAGCGCCGTTGCCCATGGGGTTCTGCTGGTTGTTGTCAGCGGGCGCGGGAGTGGTGGGGGTCAGA
>JAFUPO010000340.1 GCA_017481185.1 Clostridia bacterium
CCAGGAGCCCATTTCCATCCTGGGCATTTCCGAGTCCAATGGCCAGGTCGATTGGGATGCTCACCAGCAGCAGGTGCGCCGCCAGGTGTTCAAGCCCTCCACCGCCTGGCTGACCATCGATATGATGAAGGACAGCGTCTCCTCCGGCACCAGCACCAAGGCCAAAATCTCCGGCCAAACGGTGGCCGGCAAAACTGGCACCAACTCCAGCCAAAAGGGGGTTACCTTCTGCGGCCTCACCGGCCACTACGCAGCCTCTGTGTGGATCGGCCACGACAACTACAAGGAACTCTCCTCCAAGGCTACTGGCGGCAACAGCGCAGCGCCCCTTTGGCAAAGCTTCATGAGCAAAATTCATAAGCAAAAGGGGCTGGGCAACCGAGATATTTTAGAAGGTGATCCGGCAGATTACGGCTTGACCAAGGTAACCACCTGCGCCGTCAGCGGCCAATTAGCCACCAGCGCCTGCCGTAACGATGTGAAGGGCTACGGCACCGTGACCGATTACTGGCCCAACAGCAATGTGCCCATCACCGAATGTCAGATGCACAAGACCATGACCATCTGCAACGACTCCAAGCTGCTGGCAACTCAATACTGCCCCAACGTATCCCAGTCCGGCGGCGTCATTATCATTCCCAAGGGGCATCCGCTATACCGCCTTATCGGCACCCAATACGATGATACCCTCACTGAATACCTGGGCTCCTTTGCAACCCTGCGCTACACCAACGATCCTAATCAAAACGCCGCTCTAAACAGCCTGGTCACCTGCTCTTACCACACGGAGCACACGACCTCAGGCACCGACTATCTGGTGGAGAATACGCTGCTGCCGGATGCCCGGCGGCTGATTCAGCAAGCCTATACCCTGCTGGGTCGCCATCCCTCCGGCACCGATGCTTACAACAATCTCCAATCAGCCATCTACAGCTTGGAAGGGCTAATCAACGCCAGCCCCTCCTCCGGTGAGCTGACCCAGGCCATGACTCGCCTAACCCAGGCCATGGCTGGGATGCAATAGCATACCTGTGAAAGAGGATTTCCGTTATGAAAAAGATACTGGTCATCGGCAGCATGAACGTGGACTTCGTGGCCCCGGTGGCGCATATCCCCGCAGAGGGAGAAACCATTTTAGCTGGTCATCTATCCATCCATACCGGCGGCAAGGGCGGCAATCAGGCCTTTGCCGCGGCTAAGCTGGGCGGCGATGTAACCATGCTGGGCGCAGTAGGCTGCGACGATTATGGTCAGCTTCTTCTAAACAGCCTTTCCAGCGTGGGCGTGGATGTGAGCCGCGTTAAAAAAGCAGAGGGTGTTTCCACCGGCATGGCCTGGATCGCCGTATCCGCAAAAGGCAACAACAGCATTATCGTTATCCCAGGCGCTAATCTAACCGTGGACAAAGCCTATATCGATGCCAACCTGGACATACTGGCTGCCAGCGATGTTGTGGTCATGCAGATGGAGATCCCGTTGGAGACCGTAGCCTACGCTGCTCAAAAGGCCAAGGCCCTGGGCAAAACTGTGATCCTGGACCCTGCCCCCGCCGTACCCGGCCTGGGCCGCGAGGTTCTTCAATATGTGGATATTGCAAAGCCCAATGAAACGGAGCTATCCATTCTATTAAAGGATCCGGAGACTGCCGCCCATGTGCCTGCGGCTGCACAGGCGCTTCAGGATCGGGGCGTCGCCAATGTAGCCGTTACCTTGGGCAGCGACGGCGCCTATTTGCTCAAGGCTGACGGCACTGGAGAGCATTTTGAGTCCCGTCCAGTCAAGGCAGTGGATACCACGGCTGCGGGCGATAGCTTCACCGCTGCGATGGCTCTAAAAATCAGCCAAGGCGCCTCCTTGGAGGAGGCATTTCCCTTTGCCATGAGGGTAGCTGAGATCGTTGTAACCCGCCCTGGCGCACAAAGCTCCATCCCCTTTCCATACGAAATCGCTCAAATCCAAGCATAAAAAGGGATCCAAGATGCGTTAAGCACCTTGGATCCTTTTTAATACTTTTCATAGGCTAACCTGGGAAAATCATCTTCTTCAACATAAATCGTGCCGCAATGCTTAAAGCCAAGCTTTGTAAGCAGCCCTTGAAAAACATAATTATCTCCATGGGTATCAATACGCAGATGGCCGCACTGCTTATAGGCCCAGTCAAGACAGCACTGACCGATGCCCTTGACCGATCCGTTGCCAGCGATGCGGTGCACAACGCCATAATCGCCATCGTTGGTCCAACCGCCGTCCTCAATGTGCCGGTAGGTGGGCTCCACATCCTTGCCGCTGGTAAAAAAGAAAACGCCTACCACGCATCCTTCATGGACGCAAACATAGCTGGTTCCCTGGCGAATATCCTCGCAGATCAGCTGCTCCGGCGGCCAATGAGTAGGGCCCCATTGGTGCGGATTGCCATGCTCTGCCATAAACCGCCGTGCGTAGGCGTATATCTCCATAATCCGAGGCAAATCTGGCGCTGTCGAATGTCGAATTTCCAAATTGCAGCCCTCCGTATTAGCTTAAAAAATCGTCAGATAGGCAATGGGCAGAAAGATGGCAGGCAGCATATTGCCTACCTGAATGTGCTTGTCATAAAGCATATTCAGGCCGATACCTGCGATAAGCAGGCCGCCCACGGCGCTCATTTCATTGATCACCGGCGTGCTCAATATCGGTGAAAGAACCCCCGCCAATAGGGCAATGCTCCCTTGGTAAACCAGCACGGCCAGGGCGCTCAGGCCTACGCCGGGGCCCAGGGTGCTTGAAAACACTACCGCTGAGATGCCGTCTAACAAGGATTTGGCGATCAGCGTGGTATGATCTCCCCGCAGGCCGCTATCCAGAGAACCAACGATCGCCATTGCGCCCACGCAGTAAACCAGCGTGGCCGTCACAAAGGCCTTGCCGAAGGTGGAGCCGTCGCCCTTTTTGTCAAACACTGACTGAGCTTTAGCGCCCAGGTCATCCAGCTTTTTCTCAATATTGGCCAGGGAGCCCACCAGGCTGCCCAGAGCAATGCAGATAATCACACACATGGTATCCGCCGTTTTGATAGCGCCGGAGATGCCAATAAGGATCACGCACAGGCCCAGGCCCTGCATGATGGTATCCCCCAGCCGCTTGGGCAAGCCCTTGCGCAAAAGGCAGCCCACCAGCGTTCCCAACAAAATGGCCGCCACATTGATCAGTGTACCAAGCATACAAACAACCCCTTATAATGGCAAAAGGACCTTTCTTTCTCCCGAAAGAAAGGTCCTCTCGCATCAGAACTAGTAATTCTCTTACTGAGCGGCGGAAGCGGTTTCAACGGGATACACGCTGACCTGCTTCTTGTCACGGCCCTTGCGCTCAAAGCGAACCACGCCGTCCACCAGGGCGAAGAGGGTGTCATCCTTACCCTTGCCGACGTTCAGGCCGGGATGGATGTGGGTGCCGCGCTGACGAACCAGAATGTTGCCAGCCAGAGAGAACTGGCCATCCGCCCGCTTGGCGCCAAGACGCTTGGATTCGCTGTCACGGCCGTTACGGGTGGAGCCCATGCCCTTTTTGTGGGCGAAAAGCTGAAGATTAAGCTTCATCATGGATGTTTCCTCCGTTCTTGAAGTTGTACGTTCTTAGGATACGCTTGGGACAGATCCTGCAAGCCCTGCCGCAATGCTTTCATAAGCACCTGGGCGTCATGATGGGCCTGGGCTGAGAGCCCTTTGGGAAGGGTTACTTCCAACAAAACAGGTTCATCCCTTTGAATCACTTGGGGGGCCACCCCCGCCACCGATTCCAGCGCATTAACGCAGGTAGTGGTCAGGATGGAAATGGCAGCGCAGACAATGTCTGTTCCTGCCTCCCCATAGCCGGAGTGCCCGGTGACCTTGAAGCCTTCAATGCCATTGGGCCCTTCCTGCAAAACGATCCGGGTCATCAGGCGTTGATAGCAGTGATCTCAACCTTGGTGTAGGGCTGGCGATGACCGGCCTTGCGGGCATAGCCCTTCTTGCTCTTGTACTTGTAAACGACGATCTTCTCGCCCTTCACCTGAGCAACGACCTTGCCTTCGACCTTAGCGCCATCCACAACGGGGTTGCCGACCTTCACGCCATCGTCACCGGAAACCATCAAAACATCGAAGGAAACGGTGCTGTCGATTTCGCTGTCCAGCTTCTCGACGTAGATCACATCACCCTGGGAAACCTTGTACTGCTTGCCGCCAGTTGCAATGATTGCGAACATTTTTGCAAGCACCTCCTAGTTCAATACTCGCCGGGCCATGAGGTTGCGCGTGGGCGCATTTGGACAGACCTCTCCCGAGCGGCTTACTGATATACGATAGCACATTTTGCATAGCTTGTCAACGAAAAATCCTGGTTTCATAAGGCTTTTGTTTGCAAAATTTCTCTTTGCTGCGCATAGAATTCTACAGACCCACTGAAAGGAGATTGATTCCCATGGCCGAGAACACCAACGCACAAAATCGCATCTGCGCCCAGGAATATACCGTTCGCCGGGGGGATAGCTTCTATCTCATCAGCCACCGGCTCGGCATCCCCCTGAGGGACCTTTTAGCCGCCAATGCCAATATCAATCCGGCCCGGCTGATGGTGGGGGATGTCTTGTGCATCCCCACTGAGGAAGCGAATCAACACGTTCCCGAAAACATCGTTGTCCCGGAAGTTGCGCCCCAGGCCGCCGCTGAGCCCCTGGTGCAGACTCCCGCGCCCGACTTGAGCGACATGGATGAAGAGGCTGTGCCTAACCTGGATGTGCCCGCCATGCCCCCAGAAAATGATACGGTGGTCGATCCCAATAGCACCGTTTGCCCCACAGACCGCCGGATGATCGTTTCAGAAGGCCAGAGCCTGGCAGATATTCAGTTAGCGCACCAATTGAACCTACATAGTCTCACCCAGGCCAATCCCACCGTGGATTTTGACCATCTGCAAGCGGGTCAGGAAATCTGCATCCAAGAGGTTAATACCCCCTGCCCCCTGCCCAACCACTACGTCCTGGGCACTGACGAAACCCTGGAAAGCGTGGCTGTCAAATTCAATCTTCCGCTTGGCTCTTTTCTCAGAGCCAATCCCTGCCTGGCCCCTGCTGACTTCGAGGCTGGCGTATGCATCCGGCTGCCTGAGTAAACGTGAGCTCCTTCCACACGGACGGAG
>JAFUPO010000341.1 GCA_017481185.1 Clostridia bacterium
CGGTGCCCTGGGCATGGTCGCCAGCGTCAGCCAGGATCACGTACTCATACTTTTCCTGGAGCTGAGCCTTCACATTGGCGATAACGTCATAGCCGATATTGCCATCAATGTAGGTATGCACGTCGTTGGTGTAGAGGATCACGATGTCCTTAGACAGCTCAGCCTCGGCAAAGGCAACGCCGGACAGCATGAGAGCCAGGGTCATGATCACAGCAAGAAACTTGCGCATGGGAAAACCCTCCTTTCAAAATTACCATCTCATATTATACATGACTTGGGCGAAAAAGGGAATGGATTTTGGAAGGAGATTTAAATAAAAATGGAATTGTTCAGGATTTTTTTAGAAATACGATAGCAGGCAGGCTCAGGCCTGCCCAAAGCAGGCTATAATGCAGGCAGATATGCCCCTTCCAGTTCAGAGGCATTTTTCTGTAATCCCATACCTGGTAGCGTTGGTTGAAAAGCTGACCGATCACCCACTCAATCCCGGTGATGGTCAGGGCACCCCAAGCACATTTGAAAGACAGAGGGAACCGGTGTTGAGCAATTTTGTCCAGGGCCGTCACTGCCAGGCCTCCTGCCAGGGCCATGGAGGGGTGGGTTCGCCTTCGCCACAAAAGCTCCAGGGCTGGGTAACCCAAGGCGCCCAGAATGAACAATCGGGTATTTCGGTTCATAGCCTCACCTCTTTTGAAGCTTAGCATGAACAAGCGTTGAACGTTTATACATCGCTGGACAGGAAGGGGAAGGAGCGGTAGAATAGCTCCAAAGGAGGCGCGCATCAATGGATAACAGTTCGCTGGTTTATGAAGCTTTAGCCCGCTGGCAAATCGCTTACGAGCGCCATGATCATGGGCACGCCCACACCATTGGAGATTGCCTTGTAATGCCGTTTATTACCGATGAAGTGGTGATCTGCAAAAATATTTTTCTTTGCAACCGTCAGCAGACGCATTTTTATCTGCTTCTTATCAGCCCGCTAAAGTCCTTTCGCACATCGCAGGTGAGCAGAGCGCTGGGGGTGTCGCGGCTGAGCTTTGCGCCCAACGAAATGCTCGCGCCTCTTCTGGGCCTTGAAGCTGGCGCTGTTAGCCCTTTGGGGTTATTGCTGGACGAGGATCACAGGATTTCTTTGGTGTGCGATGAGGCGCTGAAAAAAGCCCCCCGCATCGCCTTTCATCCGCTGGTCAACACCAGCACGGTGATCTTCGATGGGGGGACATTCTGGAACCAGCTGCTGCCCAAGATGGGCGTCAAGCCGATTTTTGTAACCTGTGAGGGGCCTTGATTATTTCAGAAAGTAAGAAACCATATAGCCGGTGATGCCGTTGTAGCGCACCTTGCACCAGTCAACGCCAGGGATAAGCACCTCAACGGCCCGCCCATGGGGTACACGGGTAAGCACGGCGGCGTTCATGGTAGACCATCTGCGAAGATTTACAAAGGAGCTTTGGGGATGGCTGGTGGTGCGAGTGGGCCTGCTGGGGAGGTTGTAAAGCGTTAGGTACTGGGTCATCATATAGCCGGTATCGCCGGTCTTATCTACAACAACCTGGCACCATTCGCTGCCCTGGCTGAGAATGGTTACCCGGGTTCCGTTGCGGAAACTGCCAAGAACAAGAGAGGTCGTGTCTGGCTCCTGGCGCAGATTCAGCACCTGGGTGGAGCGAGGGTTGGTGACAACGCCGTAAGGCACACCATTGGCCGTTGAGCCGGTGGAGCTGCTGGGAGAGGAGGCGCGATGAATGCCCTCCTTAAGAAACTCACTGCTCATAAAGCCGATTTGGCCATCTACGCAGACCTTCCACCACGCATCGCCCTGGGTCAGCACCATAAAGTATTGGCCGCCTCGATACTGGCGAATGATGCCGTAACCTTTGCCCGGGCCCTTTCGCAGATTTAAAGCGGTGTTGTTAGGGGTTTGGATGGTAGCAACGGTGTCTGCGTAAACAGAATAGCTGCGGGTAATATATTCCTGGCGGAAGTAGCCGTTTAACCCATCTACGGTTACATTATACCAGCCGCCGCTATAGGAGTGGATGCGAAAAGGCACGCCGTTATAGTAGATGCCCAGCACTTCGGCGGAATAGCTGGGTTCCGCTCGAAGATTCAGATAAGAGGTGGCTTTAGGATTGGAAACGACGCCCACATTCACTGACTGAGCGGGCCCCTTATCCAGATAGTTCTTGCTCATGTAGCCGGTTTTACCGTCAGGGCAACGCACTTGATACCAGTTATTTTTTTCTCCGATAACCTCAACCCAGGTGCCCTGTTCATAGGCCCCCAACCTCGTGGAAGACGAGGTGGCCTGGGAACGAAGATTCAGCTGCTTGGTTCGGTGAACCACCGCAAAATCCTGCGCATCAGCCAAAGCCATGGCAAAGGGAACCAAGCAGGCCAGCATGACCAGCAGAGCGGCACATCTTTTGTAAAAATGCAGACCAATACGTGCCGTTTCATCGTTCTTCTCTCCTCCGTTGACCCGCTTAAGGGGGGGTCTTACCTATGAGACGAACCTGAAAGGCGGATTCTTCCCAAGACTGGTTATTTTTTGTAGGCCTCCAGAACCAGCGCCCGATCGATAGCCGCCTGACATTCATTTTGAAGGTTGGGCGGCGTTTGGTTACAGCCCAGAGCAACATGGAGAAAAAATTCGCGGGTGCCATTATTGCCGGTAACGGGGCTATGCGTCACCTTCAATACGGTCGCCCCCTCCAAGGAATTCAAGTCATCAATCAGCGCCAGCAGCGTAGGCAGATAGGCATCGTCAGCCAGCTGGCCGGTGCGCCGTGCCTGAGGATCGTCTACCTCAAAAAGCGGTTTGACCAGGCACATGAGTTCCCCATGGGGATCCATCACTCGCATAAAAGCGGGAACCCCCTTGCGCAGAGAAAGATAGCTTAGATCCACGCTGGCCAAGGTGGGCTTGGGGTCTAATTTGAGCAGCTTTTCGTCGCTGATGTTGGTTTTTTCCAAATTGACCACATGAGGATTTTGGCGCAGCGCGCCATTAAGCTGGCCATAGCCCACATCCACCGCATAGACACGCTCAGCGCCATTTTTTACCAAGCAATGGGTAAAGCCGCCGGTAGAGGCGCCAGCATCGATACAGACCCGGCCTTCCACCTGGATGCCAAAGTCTCGAATTGCTCCCTCCAGTTTGAGCCCGCCCTTGGAAAAGTAGGGAGACTCCAAGCCCTTAACGGTGATAGGCGCATCCAGCGAAACGCTTTGGGACAGCGTAGAAGCCTTTAGCGTTCCAACCAGCACCTGACCGCCCATGACCCAGGGAAGCGCCTCCTCCTTTGATGCAAAATAGCCTTCCTTCAAAAGCCGCTGCACAAGCGGCGCTTTTTTGGCCATTTCAATGCCTCCAAGTCCTATTGTGATTAATGGGAGTATATCACAAAAAACTGCGAAAGAGAAGGTTGCTTTACTTTACCTTTGGGGGTGGGTGTGATATACTTTATAGTGAGTTAATATGTATACACTTGAGGAGGAAAGACCATGCGCGTTATGGTGACCGGCGTTAAAGGACAGCTGGGTCATGATGTGGTCAAACGCTTGGAGGCCCTGGGTATTGAGGCAAAGGGAACGGATATTCATGACCTCGATCTGACGGACCGGGAAGCGACCCTGGCGATGATAAAGCAGTACAAGCCGGATGCGGTGGTGCACTGCGCGGCGTATACGGCGGTGGATCTGGCCGAGGAAGAGGCTGAAAAGTGCGCCAGAATCAATGTAGAAGGCGCTCGTAATGTAGCCCTGGGCTGCCGGGCTGTAAATGCAAAACTCGTTTACATCAGCACAGATTATGTTTTTGACGGCCAGGGAGAGGAACCCTTTGGAGAGGATCAGGCCAAGGATCCTATCAATGTTTACGGGCTGACCAAATCTCAGGGGGAGGATGTCAGCCGGGAGCTTGTGGATAAGCTGTTTATTGTGCGCATTTCTTGGGTGTTTGGCCTTAATGGCAAAAACTTTGTAAAAACCATGCTTCGCCTGGGGGCTGAGCGGGAGAGAATCACCGTGGTATGCGATCAGATTGGTTCTCCCACCTACACAAAGGATTTGGCGGTGCTTTTGTGCCAGATGATCCAGACGGAGAAATACGGCGTTTATCACGCGACCAATGAAGGCTACTGCTCCTGGCAGGAGTTCGCCGCAGCCATCATGGAAAAGGCAGGGCTCAACTGCGAGGTTGCGCCCATCCTATCCAAGGACTATCCTGCGAAGGCCAAGCGCCCCTATAATTCAAGGCTTTGCAAGGATAAGCTGGATCGAGAAGGGTTTGATAGGCTGCCTGCCTGGCAGAACGCTCTGGACCGCTATCTGGCAGAGCTGCAAAATCAAGCCTGATGAAAGGGGAGGGCTATATGGCGGGCGGTCGATTAGACCATATACGGCGATATATTTTGAAAAACGGGCTGAAGCATACTGCCTACCAGGCCTGGCTGAAAACCAAGGATTATTATCTGAGAAGCTATGACCGTTGGTATCATAGGCATAAGGCTGCCCCTGATGAATTGCAGGCCCAGCATTTGCGCGTTTTTAAGGCGCCGCCCCTTATTAGCGTGGTGGTTCCTGTTTTTAACACGCGGCCTGAGTATCTTAGTGAAATGGCCCTGAGCGTGGTGGAGCAGAGCTATCCTCATTGGGAATTATGCCTGTTAGACGGTGGCAGCGAAAAGCCTGCGACGCTTGCTGCGCTCAAGGAATTATCTCGTTTGGATAAACGGATTCGCGTGGAGCGGGCCAAGGAGAATTTAGGCATTGCTGGAAATACGAATCTGGCTATCGATATGGCTCGGGGCGCGTATGTAGCGCTCCTGGATCATGATGATACTTTGACGCCTGACGCGCTGTACTGGGTAGCTGACGCAGTGGAAAAATCAGGTGCAGAGGTCATTTATTCTGACGAGGACAAGATGCAGCATGAGGGAAAATATCTCTTCACACCTCATCTGAAACCGGATTATTCCCCGGAGTTTTTAAAGAGCTGCAACTATTTTTGCCACCTGATGGTCATAAAAACCAGCTTGCTTAAGGAAATTGGCGGGCTGCGGATAGGATTTGACGGGTCGCAGGATCATGACCTGGCCCTTCGCGCATCCTGGCAGGCTGAAAAAATCTATCACATTCCGCGTGTATTGTATCACTGGCGGCAGGACGCCAATTCAATGTCGCATCGAAACCTGGAAAAGTGCGTTGACGCAGGCAGGCGGGCTGTGATCGATCAGTTAGCGCGGGAAGGCGTTAGCGGACACGTTGAGGTCATCCATGGACGCAACTGCGTTACGTATGACGTAATAGGCGCGCCGCAAGCAACGATTCTGCTTTGGCATGAAGGCTCTGCTGCGAAGCTGAATAAATGCCGGGATTTGATTCAAAAGAGTGCCGGATATGAGGGCTTTGAGATCGTCGTCGTCGAAGGGGACGATCGCTGCCGCGCGCTCAATGAGGCAGCCCAAAGGGCAGCGGGAGATTTTTTGGTATTCATGGATAGCGGGGTGGAGGTGGAGCGGCCCGGCTGGCTGGCCAGGTGGATTGGCTATTGCCAGCGTGAAACGTGCTTGAGCGTTTGCCCCAAGCTGATTGATCGGCGGCGCAGGTTGGCTTTTGCGGGATACGTTGTGGGCGTGAACCCTGGCGTTGTGGTTCCGCAAAGAGGCTATCCGGCTGATAGCTGGGGATACTTTGGCGTCAAGGAGCTGACGCATAACGTGGCCAGCTCCAGCTGGGCTTTGATGATCGTTAAACGAGAAGATTTTTTGGCTCTGGATGGCTTTGATGAATCATTGCCAGCTTTGGCTGATGTAGATTGGTGCTTGCGCGCGTCAAAGAAATTAGGCGGCTGGCATATTTATGATCCGTATTTTAAGGCCAAAACGTCAGGCGGCGGCCTTTGGACGAAGCGGGATGCTGCCTGGGAACCCTTCAACAACAAATGGCCGGAGCTGCAAGATCCATACTACAACCCTCAGTGGAGCCGTGAAAATGGCAATTTTACCTTGTTGTGATAGTGAAAGGCTATACCATGATGAATCCGATCAAAGCATTCTTTTCAACCGAAAACATGGCTCCCAAAGAGCTGATACGGGGCGAGATTCCCTCCCAGCGTGAAATATATAAAGCGGTCAGCACCATTGCGATGCCTTCTATGGCGGAGATGGTGCTGATGAGTCTCATTGGCACAGTGGACTTAATGATGGTGGGCAGCCTGGGCAGCAGCGCCATAGCATCGGTGGGCCTGACGAGTCAGCCGCGAATGATTATGCTGTCTATGTTCATGGCCTTGAACGTGGGCGTAACGGCCATCGTAGCCAGGCGCAAAGGAGAAGGCCGCCGGGAGGATGCCAACAGCACCCTGCGCAATGGTCTGCTATTGGTGATCGCTCTGTCCTTGATCATGGGCGCGCTGGCTGTGGGCTTGAGAGTGCCGCTGATGTGCCTGGCCGGGGGTAACGAATCCACCCCATATGAGGCGAAAGTATTGGCGGATGCGGCGACTTATTTCGGTATTATGATGATGGCGCTGCCGTTAAATGCTATGACTCTGTGCATCAATGCTGCTCAGCGGGGCATCGGCAATACGCGCACCACGCTGGTGGTGAACATGACCAGCAATTTGGTGAATGTTGTTTTCAATTATCTTTTGATTGGCGGCAATCTGGGTTTCCCCGCTCTGGGCGTTGCAGGCGCTGCCATTGCATCGGTGATTGGCATTGCCGTAGGCTTTGGAATGGCGTTGATCACGATCTGCTTTCCTAGGCATGGGGGCGATTTTCTTCATCTGCGCTTGCGAGATGACTGGCGGTTGCAAAAGGAGAATCTGCTGGCCATCTCCAAGATCGGCGGCAATGCAATGCTGGAGCAGGTAGCGTTGCGAATCGGTTTTTTCATCCATGCTCGCCTGGTTTTCGGCTTGGGGGCTGAGGTTTACGCAAGCCACCAGATCGTGATTCAGTTTATGACCATTTCCTTCACCTTCGGCGAGGGTATCGGTGTGGCCGGTACCTCGCTGGTGGGGCAAATGCTTGGTAGAAAAAGGCCGGATATGGCGATGATCTATGGCAAGGTGAGCCAGCGGATGGGTTTGATTGCCGCCCTGATGCTGATGGTGATTTTAAGCCTGTTCCGCTACCCATTGGTAGGGATGTTTGTAACGCCTGAGGAGCAGCACGTTGCCGAGCTGGCGGCCCAGGTAATGATTATATTGTGCCTGATTTTGCCTGTGCAGAACAGTGCTGTGATCCTCTCCGGCTGCTTGCGCGGGGCAGGGGATACCAAGTTTGTGGCAAAGATGATGATGCTTTGCGTTATGATTGTGCGGCCTGTTTGCACCTTTTTGGCTGTAAGCGTGCTGGGCGTGGGCCTGGTTGGCGCATGGGTATCCAGTTTGATTGACATCGCCCTGCGGCAGATTACTTCTTACCAGCGGTTCAGCCGCGGCCAATGGACAAAAATTAGCGTTTGATATGATAACAGCGTATAAAAACGCCCCCATTCTGCCATGATGACAGCAAAGGGGGCGTTTTGATGTTGGGTATGTATGTGGAATACCGCAAAAGAAAAAGGTTGCTTCACCAACGAACCAGGGAGATTGCCCGCAACGGCTGGAAAAGCCTGCTCACCCATTCTCCGAGAAAGCGCTGGTGGCATATTTAAGAATTAGAAGAAGCTTCTTCCTCAGCGCCTTCAGCGGGGATCTCCATCACAGGCACAGGAACCTCATCCTCCTGAAGGGGCGCCTCTTCAGGCACTTCCATCACAGGGGCGGACGACTCCTCCTCGGGGGCGGGAGCCTCTTCCTCCACGTTGGAATAGCGCTGGGCCTTTAGCTCGTTGAGTTCCTCATCCAGGCGGCTCAGCTCTTCCAAAAGGTCAGCTAAAGGCTGAGGGAAGCTTTCACCCTTCTGCCACAGATCATAAGCCATCATGCCGAAGTCAGCCAGGATCTCACGGCGGCGATTCTCCAAGGTCAGCTCGTTGACCTTTTGCTTGGTGTTCGCAGCAATGCTGGAGGCGGTGTTGCTGACAGCTTCCATGCCCTTGAGCCAGGTTTTTTTCAGAGAATCAAAAATGTCTGCCATAATAATTCGCTCCTTTTACTCATATTTATACAGGTCATCACGCAGGCGATACAGCGTAGCGCCGCGCTTTTTTGTGTTGATGCAGTTGACGAACCATTCGGCCGTAGCATCCGCGTCATACTGGAGGTATCCCCAGCGAACGCCATCTATTCGCTTGCCGCGCATATTGCTGTCCGTCCAGTGGAGCATGGTGGTGGAGGGGTTGTAGTCCTTGATAAAGAACAGGGAATGGGGGCCGTTTCCGCCGCCGTAGTTGCCGACCATCTGAAAAAAATCTCCTCGCTGCACCTGCTCCAACATGGCGTAAGCAATCTGAGCATTTTCTTCTTTGGTCAGGTCATTGTCATACTTGAACTGGGCAACAATTTCAAAGGGACAGCCGTCGGAGGCCTCAGCAGGCGCCCACTCAATACCATAATCATAGGGAGCGCAATTGGCCTTTGTGTTGTTCTTAGGCATGAACATAGCAAGCTCGGGGAAGGCGGCCATGCGATAGTCAGCCTTGTAGGTATCAAAGAGGCGCATCACGAAGTTTTTGTAAACGCCAATGTCTGTATCCGACTCAGCACGTGCAAATGTAAACCTGGATTGTGTGGAATTCATCTTAGCCAAGGCGATCATTCGCTCAATGAACTCCTCCTTGGGAGAGAGCACCTGCAAAAGGGTCTGAGCTGCTTGGCCCGCGCCGTCAGCCTCAGAATAGCCTACGACGGCTACAGTGAGGGGCTCAGAAAAGCGCTCGGGCAGCTGGAACGTGTAATCAAAAGCATCGCCCTGTTGACTTTGCGAGAGCACAACGCCGCTAGGGGAGGTAAGCGTCACCTGAATGGAGCCGGTATTGCGGCCCTGGGCAGCAACGCGCAGCGTTCCGCCAACAGCATAGCTCTCTATGCCAGTGGGAGAAGTTACGGTAATTTGAGGCAAGGGCTGCGCAGGCGCAAAGAGAACCTCTTCATCCTCCTGCGACAGCGCGGCGCTGGTGCAGCTAAAGAGCAGGAGAAGGAAACCGATAGCAAAGAAGCGTTTTTTCAGGATCCTCACCTTCTTTCGTTAGACTCAAATATAAAACGGTTGAAATAGGCGAAAGCTTGCATATTTACCAGAATAGGCTTAAGCGGCCCTGCTGGCTTTCAAATTCAGCCTCGTCCAGAGGAAAAATCTCGCCGTCGGCATTTAAACGCATCCCCTTGGATTTGAGCCGGCAGGATCGGCAACGGTAATGGGTGGTAATGTCAAATTTGAGAATCGTGCCTTTGAGCAGGCCGTGTAGATACCCCGGCAATCGCCAGCGGGGAACAGCCTTGAGCACTACCACATCCAGCAGATGATCATCCATCTGAGCGCAGGGGGCAATGGCAATACCGCCGCCAAATACGCCGCCGTTGGCAACGGCGCAGATGAGAACCTCATCGTTGATCGTTGTGCCGTTATCCAACACCAATTCAACCGGCACAGGCTTGTAAGCGAAGATGGCGCGGATCACCCCGTAAAGGTAGGGCAGAATACCGCGAACATATTTTTTGGCCTTTTCCGCAAAATCCAGGGTCAGCACATCAAAGCCAGTTCCGCACACATTGAGAAAAAGGCGATCGTTTAATTTGCCTGTATCCACATTGCGGGGCTCATGGGTTAGAATGAAGTTTAGGGCGGCCAGAGGATCCTTGGAGATTTTTGCGGTTTTAATAAAATCGTTGCCCGTGCCCGCTGGGATCAGGCCCATGGGCACGCCAGTATCCATCAGGCCGCAAGCCACCTCAAAAGCCGTTCCATCGCCACCGATAGCAATCACAGCCTTGGCCCCCTCTGCAGCGGCCTGAGCAGCCAGCGCCTGGCCTTGGCCAGGCCTTTCGGTTAAGAAAGTTTTAAAGGGCAGGCCCTTTTCAGCCAGTTCTTTTTCGACCAGCGCTCTGGCTTGCTGGGCACGTCCATTGCCTGCAACTGGATTCACGATGAGACTATACACGCATATCAACCCCTCAAATTTCCTATTTAATTTAGCGCATTTTGGCGAAAAAGTAAATAGAAAATGTCGCGGATGTATAAAATCTATGCATATTTCAAGTTTATGCAGTATAAACGGATTTAAATCCAAAAATGCGTGAATAAAAATTCAAATACCCTATTGACAAACAATGGCTGGGGGGGTATACTACACACGTTCCCAAGAAAAGTGATTATTTTAAGGAGGATATCTACGATGAAAAAGTTGACTGCTCTTGTGCTGGCTATTATGATGATGGCTGGCGTGGTTTCTGCTCTGGCTGAAGATACGCTGCTCTGGGCCACTAATGCCGAATTCCCCCCCTATGAGATGGTTGAGGGCGGCGAAGTTGTGGGCATCGACGCTGACATCGCGGCTGCTATTGCTGAAAAGCTGGGCATGAAGGTTGATGTTGAAAACATGGAGTTCGATTCCATCATCTCTTCCGTTAAGGGCGGCAAGGTCGATATGGCTCTGGCTGGCATGACCGTGACCGATGAGCGCTTGGAAGAAGTGAACTTCACCAGCACCTACGCTACCGGCGTGCAGGTGATCATCGTTAAGGAAGGCAGCCCCCTCACCTCTCCCGACCAGCTGAACGCTCCTGGCGCCAACCATACTGTCGGCGTGCAGCTGAGCACCACCGGCGATATGTTCGCCACCTGGAATATTGAGGATGAAGGCTTGGGCACTGTGGATCGCTATGCCAAGGGCGCTGACGCTGTGATGGCTCTGAAGAATGGCAAGGTTGACTGCGTTATCATCGACAACGAGCCCGCTAAGGTTTTCGTTTCTGAAAACGAAGGTCTGAAGATCCTGGAAACCGCCTATGTGACTGAGGAATATGCCATCGCTATCGCCAAGGAAAATGTGGATCTGTACAACAAGGTTGAAAATGCTCTGCAGGAAATGCTGAAGGACGGCACCGTGCAGGCTATCCTGGACAAGTGGATCAAGGCTGAATAATAAAGCTGCCTTTACCTGGGGCGGAGCAATCCGCCCCGGTTTTTGCGTTTAATCGAAAGGAGAAGTACACGTGCGGATTTCCGAAACCATGCAACAGTGGCTTGATACTGCGCCGGATTGGCTTCTGAATGGGCCTGAATGGCTGCACGATATAGGCTACGATTTTTTCAAATCCTTCATCTATGATAACCGCTGGGAACAATACCTGGAGGGCCTGGGCAACACGCTGCTGCTCACCTTCCTGTCTTTGGCGGTAGGTATTATTCTTGGCGTCATCGTTGCACTTGTACGTGTCTCCTGGGATAAGAACCGTGAAGAAATGCGCCCCGGTATCAGCAAAGCTCTGCTTTGGTTGGCGAATACGATTTCTAAGGCATACTTAACGGTGATCCGCGGCACCCCCGTGGTAGTGCAGATCATGATCATCTTCTTCGTTATCATGGCCTCCAGCAATAATAAGCTGCTGGCAGGTGTGACCGCCTTTGGTATCAACTCTGGCGCCTACGTAGCTGAGATCATCCGCGGCGGCATTATGAGCATTGATAAGGGGCAGTTTGAAGCAGGCCGCAGCCTGGGCTTTGGCTATATCCCCACCATGCAGCTGATCATTGTGCCCCAGGCCTTTAAAACGGTGCTGCCCACCTTGGTCAACGAGTTTATCGTGCTTTTGAAGGAAACGGCTGTGGCGGGTTATGTAGGCATGACGGATTTGACCCGTGCGGCTAACATTGTTCGCGGCGTATCCTATGTGGATTTTATGCCCCTTCTGGGCGCTGCGGTGATCTACCTCATCATGGTGATGTTCTTCACCTGGCTGATGGGCAAGCTGGAAAGGAGGCTGCGTACCAGTGAGCGGTAATGATGTGATCATTTCTGTGAAAGACCTGCACAAGCAGTTTGCAGGCGGCGTTGTTAAGGCGCTGAACGGCGTTTCTGCCGACATTAAGAGAGGCGAAGTGGTCGTGGTCATCGGCCCTTCCGGCAGCGGCAAGTCCACTTTTCTGCGCTGTCTGAACCTGTTGGAAGTACCCACACAGGGCACCATCACCTTTGAAGGGGTGGACATCACTGATAAAAAGGTGAATATCAACATTCATCGGCAAAAGATGGGCATGGTATTTCAGCACTTTAACCTGTTTCCCAATATGACGGTGCTTAAAAATATGACCCTGGCCCCTGTGAAGCTTCTGGGTAAGTCTAAGCAGGAGGCGGAAGCTGCCGCCATGAAGCTGCTGGAACGAGTTAACCTGGCGGATCGTGCCAACGCTTACCCAGGCCAGCTTTCCGGCGGCCAGAAGCAGCGTATCGCTATCGTTCGCGCCCTCTGCATGGAACCCCAGGTGATGCTCTTTGACGAGCCCACCAGCGCCCTGGATCCTGAAATGGTAGGGGAGGTGCTGGATGTGATGAAGCAGCTGGCAGAGGATGGCATGACCATGGTGGTGGTCACCCATGAGATGGGCTTCGCCAAGGAAGTAGCCAGCCGCGTAATCTTTATGGATGAGGGCCAGATCGTTGAAACAGGCACGCCCTTTGAGGTGTTTGATACGCCCCAGCAGGCCCGCACCAAGGATTTCCTTCGCAAGGTGCTGTGATGAACGAATTGAAACCAGGCATTTATCGCCATTTTAAGGGAAACAAATATCGCCTGTTGTATGTGGCAAAACATTCAGAAACGCTTGAGGAAATGGTGGTTTACCAGGCCTTGTATGGCGAGAGGGGCTACTGGGTTCGCCCTGCCTCCATGTGGACGGAGCAGGTAACCCGCGAAGGCAAAACCTTTCCCCGCTTCACCTATATAGGTTCGGATACGCAAGAGGAGGAGACATAATGATCGGTTTGATCGGCGCCATGCAGGTGGAAATGGAGCATCTGCTGCTGGCTCTGGAGGAGCATAAGGAGCATAAGATCGGCGTGATGACCCTCCACACCGGCCAATTATATGGTCATGAAGCGGTGCTGGCCATTTGCGGCCCCGGCAAGGTGAACGCTGCCCTGTGCGCACAGGCCATGATACTGAACTTCAAGCCACGCTGGGTGATGAACCTTGGCGTTGCCGGTGCTATTAGCCGGGAGCTGACCATCGGCGACCTGGTGGTGGGTACCTGCGCCGTGCAGCACGATATGGATACCAGTCCCATCGGCGATCCCTTGGGTTTGATCTCCGGCATTAACAGGGTCAAGCTGCTCTGTGCCCCCTGGCTGCGCAATGAGATCATCGCTGCCGCACAGAGCCTTGAACTGCGCATTATGGAAGGCGTGATTGCCACTGGCGATCAGTTTATTGCCAGTCCTGAGAAAAAAGAATGGATTGCACGTCATTTTGACGCCGTATGCGCTGAGATGGAGGGGGGCGCAGTAGCCCATACCTGCCTGATGCACGGTGTGGATTGTGCGGTGATCCGTTCTATCTCCGACCAGGCGGATGGCGGCGCGACGATGGACTATCCCAAGTTTGTTGAACTGGCGGCTGCTCATTCGGCCAAGCTGGTGAAGGCGCTGCTGAAAAATATTTAAACAGCCAGATAGTAAAAGCGATGCAAGCAATTGCATCGCTTTTTATATGCCGAGAAAGGATGTTACTCCCAGGCTACCAGGCCTTTGGTTTCCATGTAGGTCTGTTGGAGATCCATGAAGTCATCCAACAAAGCTGCTGCCTTCATGGCCATATCAGCGTTGAACTTGTTCTTCACGGCCACAGCGTCCAGGATGTATTCAAAAGCTTCGTCATCGTCATAGTAGTTGTCGCCGCCTTCGCCATTCTCGTCAATCACGCCGGTTTTGTGCATGAATTCCATGTCAAAATCGATCATCTGGCTGATGAGCACATCCAGCTTGCTTTCAAGGGCCTTGTGCCCCTTACGATCAATTCCTTTGAGAATAAAGGTCAGGGCTTCCTGGGCATCGTATCCCTTCATCATTTGAAAACACTCCTTTACAACAATTGCTCCAGTTTAGAAACAGTTTCACCAAAGATTTTTAGGGCAGCCTTCACAGGCTCGGGGCTGGCCATATCCACACCAGCCAGCTTCAAGGCCTCGATAGGCGGCAGGCTGCTGCCAGCACTGAGGAATCTGCGGTAATCCGCCACAGCAGAAGCGCCTTCTGTAAGGATGCGCTGAGCCAGGTATACCGCCGCAGAAAAACCGGTGGCATACTTGTAGACATAGAAGCTGCGGTAGAAATGGGGGATGCGCATCCATTCCTTGGCGATCAGCTCATCCACCACGCATACACGGCCATAATAGTTCTTGTTCAATTGGTAGTAGGCGCTGGAAAGGCTTTCGCAGGTCAACGGTTCTCCCTCTTGAGCCTTACGGTGAGCGATCCGCTCAAATTCAGCAAACATGGTTTGCCTGAAAACCGTGGTGCGGAACTGCTCCAGCAGGTGGTTATACAGATAGGCCAAGGCCTTGGAATCAGCCGCGTGCTTTTTCAAAAGATGCTGCATTAAAAGCATCTCATTGCAGGTGGATGCTACCTCTGCCACAAACAGCGAATAATCCGCCTTGGGATAGGGCTGGGTATGGTTAGAATAGTAGCTGTGCATGGTGTGGCCCAGCTCATGGGCCAGGGTCATGGCTCCGTCCAGGTTATCGGTGTGGTTTAACAGCACGTAGGGATGTACATCATACACATCTCCAGCAGAGTAAGCGCCGCTGGGTTTGTTCAGGTTGGGATACACGTCGATCCAGCCGTCGGTGAAAGCTGTTTTTAGCACGGCCAGATAGTCTTCGCCCAA
>JAFUPO010000342.1 GCA_017481185.1 Clostridia bacterium
ATGGGAGCCGCGCCGGTGCCGGTGCCGCCGCCCATACCGGCGGTAACAAACACCAGATCAGCGCCCTTGATGGCCTGAGCGATCTCCTCACGGCTTTCCTCAGCCGCACGGCGGCCAATGTCAGGCACTGCGCCAGCACCCAGACCCTTGGTCAGCTTTTCACCGATCTGAATCTTGGTATCCGCATTGGACATACCCAATGCCTGACGATCTGTATTGATTGAAATGAATTCAACGCCCTTCAGGCCTGCATCCACCATCCGATTCACGGCATTGTTGCCACCGCCGCCGCAGCCGACCACCTTGATCGAAGCGAAGCTGCTAGCCTGGTCTTCCATCTGAAATTCAAGCACGTTTCTTCCCCCTAATCGTATAAATTCAAAAGGCCGTTATCAGCCGCCAAACAGGCTGCGGAAGAAATCCTTCACGCCTCCCAGCACGCCCGGCGTCGGCAGATGTTTCTGCTCGATGGTATCAATGATCAAATCCATCAGCCCCAGCACGCTGGAGTAGATGGGGCTGGAAAGCTTCATGGTCCGTTTAGGCGTATCACGCACAGGCCTGTCCAGCTTGCCGGCCAGATAATCCTTACCGCCCCGGTTGAGACTCAAGCCGCCGCCGGTCAGGTAAATGGTGCTCCAGGAGCCAAGCTTGACGCCGCTCTCAGAAATGCACTTGCTGATGGCCTCAGCAATCTCTTCCACACGGGGCTCCAGCACCTGCGCTACCTGCTCAGGGGTGAAGGAAGCGGGCTTGCCATCCTCCCCGGCAGAGATTTCATACTGCTGGTTGACCGCCGCCATGCCATAGACATAGCTGCGCTTAATCTGCTCAGCACCCACCAGCGGGATTTCCAGGCCCATAGCCAGGTCAGCCGCCATATGGCCGCCGCCCATGGGGATGGTTTCATGGAAGATCAGCGCGTCGCCCTCCACTGCCATGACCTCGGTATTAAGATACCCTATATCAATGAGGATGCTTGTCCGATCCCGATCCTCCTCAGGCAGATAGAGCATCGCCTCGCCCGTGGGCGTGGAGAAGAAGCCCGAAATGATGATGCCCATATCATTAAGGCGGCTGGAGATCTCATCCAGAAAGAACTGATCGGCCACCACGAAGGAAACCAGCGCCCGAAGCTCACGCCCCTTCATGCCAATAGGCTCCAGGGTCTTCTTACCATCATCCACCATAAACCAGGCGGGACTGCGATGAACCACCACGCCCCGGATCTTGCCCAGCTCCTCCGTGGCCTGCTTGAACACCGCCTTGATGTCCTGCAAAGTCACATGAGGATCCGTCCCCTTGAGATCTACCCGGCTTTCAATGGCATATACCCTGCTCAATGCACCAGGAACGCCCACGTTGATCTCCTTGATGGGGCGGTGAGCCTGATTGGCTGCCTCGGTGATGGAAGCCGCGATCGCTTCATTAAGCTCTTCACGGTTGTTCCATTCCCCATCCATGAAGCCATCATAGGGCGCGATGCCCGCGCCGATGATATCGCACCGCTGGCTGCCGCTGTTCTCGGCAACCAAGGTCACAATTTTGCTGGTGCCGAAATCGATTGCCGCCACCGTGGTTTTCATTTTAAGTCATACCCCCGTTCATCGGGAACTTTTGGCAATTGGGTTATTACCCATTATACCATAAAAGCCGCCCTATTGAGAAGGACAAAATCCAGGCCCATTTTATTACAGTGCTCACCAAAAGAGCACAATAGGCCAATCATCCCATATAGCATTTTCCATTGTACCCTTTTTTCCCAGTTTCCGCAATAGGCAAGCGGCGTTTTTCGCCGTTTTTCCTAGACTTTTTCGTAAATTATGGAATATAAGTAGGGTAAATGGGGGCTGAAACGTCAATAGTGCCCCCGGTGTAGCCCTGCCGAAGCAGCTCATCATGCACGGCGCTGAATGAGATCAGCTTTGCCCTGATCTGCTCATAGGCTCCCAGACGGATGGAAAAACCGTCCAAAGAGACTAAATAAAGGTTGTCCAGATCGGATACATTTAATTCGGATATCTCCCGAAGCATCCCCTGGGTCTCCAATTCATACAGAACGCCCTGACAGGCCGTGAGCTGCTGCTCAGACTTAAGGATTAAGGAGCGCCCTACCGTTGCCTGCTCCACCTGAACGCCGGTAAGCACCACCAGGCCCTCCATGGGCGTTAGCTGCTCTGTTTGCTCCAACACCATCCCCGTCTTATCTAGGGTGTACTGGATGCCCAGGGATTGGAGCGTTGCACAGGGCACTCTTTCATAGACCACCAGGGTAACCGTATCGGGATAGTCTCTGCGCAGGCTCTGATATTTCAGATAGCGGTTGGCATTAATCCGCTCCTCCACCTGCTCCTTGTTGATGGCGAAAATATTCTGCCCCTGAGCCAGGCCCGACTGAACCACAATCTCCTCAGCGGATAGGTTCACATTGCCATACACATTGATGCTTCTCACCCGAAAAAGGGTGCTTTGCAGAATTACGCCTACCACCACCAAAAGGGCCATCAGACCCAGAATGGTCTTCAGGCCCCTTCCCTTGCGGGGCGGCGGAGGTGGATTAACCTGCGGCTTCCCTGCTGCCTGGGGCGGCGAACAGCTGCCCTTTGGGGCAGCCTGCCGCACAGGCACCCGCCCGGGCTGCCGCCCATTGGTCGGGTATCCCTGAGGCGGCTTTGAATAAGGCGGCTGGTTCATCTTTGGTTCACTCCCTTATTGGGGCATTTGATCCTCACGGCGAACAGCCGCCCCCAGCTGTCCCAACATATTTTCCAAGTGATCATAGCCCCGATCAATAAGGGCCGCATGA
>JAFUPO010000343.1 GCA_017481185.1 Clostridia bacterium
TATGTTCATTATAATCCTAAGGGGTGACCTTGACAAGGGAAATCCCTCTTCCTTATAATGAAAGAAAAGGAGTGGAAGCCCATGAGCAGAGTGCTTGTATCCATTACCGGCCAGGCCCAGGCCCTGGGGCAGACCGCCGATGAGATTCGCTTGATGACCACCGGAACCCTGACCCCCACCCTGACGGGGTATCAATTGGATTATCAGGAAAGCCAGCCCGACGGCACCAGCGTGCAGGACATCCGCCTGGAGATGACCCCCACCCGGGTGACCATGACCCGCACGGGGGAGTATGGCTCCACCATGGTTTTTGAAAAGGGCCGCCAGTTTGAGGGCGTGTACCACACCCCCTTTGGGGAGATGGATCTGGCGGTGTTTCCCACCAAGGTAAGGGTGGAAATGGGTGAGGAAGCTGGCAAAATTCACTTGCAGTATCAGCTGAACTTTCAGGGCAGCATTGCTACCATGAACGACCTGACCGTGCAATACCGCAAAAGCAGGCGGCAATCGTGACAAGGCTGCAAGCGCTAAGGGAGGAGATTGCCCGGCTGATGGGCAGCCGCCCCTCCTTAAAGCGGGCCCGGCAAAAGGACTTTTTGCTGGTGATGTTCGGCCCTGACAGCGCCGCCCCCCTGGAGGCGGCGGGGTATGAGGTGATCCCCTTGGGGGACAGGCGCTGGGGCATTGAGCCGCCCAGGGCCTTTTACCAATGGAAAGGGGTCGGCCCGGCGCCCGCCTGGCAGCCCGGCTATGGCTATCAATTATACCGAATGGTGAAAAGCCACCCCCAGGATGACAGCCTGGAGGCGGCGCGGGCGCTGGCAAAGGCCATTGAGGCTGGGGAGGCGGAGGCTTGCTGCCGCCAGCTGATGATTGCCTGCGCCCAGCGGCTGCGCCAGCACCGGCCCCTGCCGGGGCACTTGGAGCCGTGGCTGATGGAGCATTTAGAGGGAAGAACTAAGAGTGCAGAGTGATGAGTGCAAAGTGAAGAGTTTTAGTTTCTTATTTCCACCCGGAGGGGAATTGAACGAAGCGCATTGCCCCTTCGGGAACTGGGGTCCAGGGGGTCACCCCCTGGCGGGAACTGGGGTCCAGGGGCTCAGCCCCTGGCGGGCACTGCGTCGATTGAGGCTGCGGAGAGTGATGCGCCGGCCCTTTGGCGCCGTGCTGCGGAACGAAGGGTATTTCTTTTGCAAAAGAAGGAGGTTGCTATATGCTGATCCGCTACTATGGTCATTCCATGTTTCAATTGGAAAGCGCCCAGGGGTACCGCATTGTGACCGACCCTTTTGACCCTACGGTGGGGTATCCCATGCGGGAGATCAAGGCGGAGGCGGTAACGGTGAGCCACGGCCATTTTGACCACAGCTACACCGCCAGCTGCCCGGCGGCGAAGGTGCTGGATGCCGCTGGGGACTGGTCCCTGGCTCCGGGGGTGTGCCTGCGCACGGTGAACAGCTTCCACGATGAGGTTCAGGGGCAAAAGCGAGGCCCAAACCTGATCTTCGTGTATGAGGTCGACGGCCTGCGGCTGTGCCATTTGGGAGATCTGGGCCATGAACTGGATGCGGCGACCCTTGAGGCCATCGGCCCTGTGGACCTTTTGATGCTGCCCATTGGCGGCACCTACACGGTGGATTCCCAAACCGCATGGAAGGTGGCCCAGGCCCTGGGGCCTAAGGTAATATTGCCCATGCACTATAAAACAAGGGTCAATGCCGATTGGGCCATTGCCGATCCCGGTGAATTCAAGGCCCTGGCCGGGGAAGGCCGGGGGCCCTGCCCCCTTTTGCGGGTGACCCAGGAGGATGTTGGCTGCTGCGCGCCCATCGTGTGGATGGCCTGGGAAGCTTGACAATTGAGCCGCCGTCAGTACAATAGTAATGATGGGCGGCTTTTTATTTACCATTTCTTTGCTATCTTTTTTACATTCACCGCCCAAGGCCGACAAAAGAGAGGATGAATGCGATGTTTGGACGCAGACCCGATGGCCGCCGGGTGAAAAACATGGATCCCATGGTGCAGATCACCCCCTACCTGATGCCCCAGCGGGTGGACGCGCAGGTGGTTCTTTTGAAAAAGCTGGATTACGAGGTCATGTCCCGCTCCGTGGCTCAAAAGAACGCAGAGGGTGTGAAGATCACCTTTATGCACATTTTGATGGCCGCCTATGAGCGTGGCGTCAGCCAGGTGCCGGAGGCTAACCGCTTTGTGGTGAACAAGCAGGTGTTTTCCCGCACGGAATTGACCAGCTCTGTGACCATCCTGCGGGACACTAAGGACGGCTCGGTGGAGGAAACCACCTGCAAGGTGTTTTTTGATCCCTCCGATACCATTTACGACGTGGCCGCCCGGGTGGGCAAAATAACCGAGGAGAACCGCTCCACCGATTCGGACGACGCGACGCTTAAGCTGGCCAAAACGGTCATGTCCATTCCCCTGCTGCCCAACATCGTGGTGGGCCTGGCCAAGCTGCTGGACCGCTACGGCCTTCTGCCCAAGGTGGTGTTGGATATGCTGCCCTTCCACACGGGGCTGTTTGTGGCCAACATGGCCTCCATCGGCATGAACGCCGTGTATCACCACATTTACAACTTTGGCAACACCACCCTGTTTATGGGTATGGGCCGGGTGGAGCGTGAGGTGGTGATGGATCCCAAGGGCAATGTGCGCAACAAGCGGATCATGCCCGTGGGCATCTGCGCGGACGAGCGGGTCTGCGCCGGGGCGGTGTTCGGCCAGCTCTTTCAGGTGATGCTGGACCATTTGAAGCACCCGGAAAAGCTGGAGCTGCCCCCGGAAAAGGTGGTTTACGACCCCGGCTGCGAGTATCATGTGGCCAAGCCTGAAAACGTGTTTGTGCCTGAAAAGGAAACGGTCAGCGCGTAAAGCAAAAGCCCTCCTTCCATCTGATGGAAGGAGGGCTTTTAACGTGAGGGGGTTAATTTTTTCGGGGCAGGGCCTTGCGGATGCCGGTGCAGCCGCAGTCGCCCAAGAGGGTGAGGGCGTTGATGGAGGAGGCGCCGTCAGACAGCAGCCACACGATGGCCTGGGCACATTCCCAGGGCCGCAGGATGGTTCCCCGGGGGTTGCCGCACAGGGCAGCCTCATCGGTTTTGAGGCGCTCGCCGTGCATCTGCTCCATCATGGGGGTCAGCACCATGGTGGGGGCGTAGCCGTTGATGCGGATGCCCTGGGTGCCGTATTCAGCGGCCACGGCCTTGATCATGCCGGTTACAGCGTGCTTGCTGGTGGCATACGCCCCCTGGTACACGCTGGCCATGAAGGCCTGGATGGAGGACACCTCCACGATGGCATAGCCTTCGCCGCCCTGCTTGACCATCTGCCCCAATTCCGCCTGCAAAAGCCACCAGTGGCCCTTTAGGTTGGTGTTTAGCACATTGTCGCGGAAGTCGTCGTCGTACTCGTGGAAGGGCACGCCGCCCTTGCCGCCGCTGATGCCGCACACGTTGGCAGCGTAGTCGATGCGGCCGTAGAGCTCCACGGTTTTTGCTACGCTGGCAAGGACCTCTTCTTTTTTGCGCACATCGCAGCGGATGAAGGCCACGTTGTAGCCCTTGGCCTTGAATTCAGCCAGGGCCTTGTGGCCCACCTCCTCGTTATAGTCGGCAATGAGAATATTGGCGCCGGATTCGCCCAGCAGGTCAGTAACTGCGTAGCCGATGCCCGCAGCGCCGCCGGCCACTAAAACGGATTTGCCCGTAAAATCATACGCAACGTTCATAAATGATACCTCCAGAAGGTGAAAATAAGGCAGACTTGTTTCATTGCATCATACACAGGTCAAGTATACCATCGGGCGCTGCGCAAAGAGAAACGCAAGCTCCTTGTGGAATGAAAAGAATAACTTGATACGGGCCTGACCCCCGGCGAAACTTGAAAACCCTGTCGAAAAATGGTATCATCGCCAAAGGAGGCGTAAAAATGGATACGAGAGTGTTGCAATACTGCGTGGAGCTATCACAGCACCTGAACTTTACCAAGGTGGCTGAAAGCAACTTTATCACCCAGCAGGCCCTGAGCCAGGCCATCATTTCTTTGGAGAACCAATTGGGCTACAAGCTGTTCAGCCGCTCCAACCGGTCTGTGAAGGTCACAGAGGCTGGCAAGGCCTTTATTGAAAAGGCAGCCCTGGGCCTTGACAGCATCAGCGAGGCGGTGGATGTGGGCCGCCTTTACGCCGAAGGGGCCCAGGGTAGGATCGCCCTCTCCTTTACCGGCCCCTCTGCCGCGGCGGTTTTGCAAAAGCATATGCAGGGCTTTGCCATGACTCACCCTAATGTGGCGGTGGAGCTGCGCAGCATGACCTATAAGGCGGCCTTTGGGGAGCTGGATGCCGGCATGATGGATCTGGCTTTTGTGCCCTATCTGGGCCAGCCCATCGATGAAAACATCTATCACATCAAAACCTTCCCCACGGGCTATTTGGTGGTGTGCGTCAACAAGGATCACCCGTTGGCCCAAAGGCCGGTGATCCACCCCGCGGATCTGATGAACGAGGTTTTTATTACCACCAGCCACAACGATCGGCTGGATATACGCCAATTGATCGATGCGGATATTTACAGCTTTTTGGGCGGCACGCCTGCCCGCCGCCTTTTGGTTCATGATTCAGTATCCCAGCAGCTGATGGTATCGGCAGGGTATGGCTACGCCCTGGTTATGAACGGCTATCGGCCGCCCATCATGGATGAAAACATGGTTCTGCGGGAGGTGAAGGGCTCCCAGCACCGGCATCATGTGGCGCAGGTGTGGCGCAGGGATAACCACAATGCAGCCCTCTCCCTCTTTGCGCCGGATGAAAAAATTGAAAAATAATAACCAGCCAAGGCCCCCGAGGAAGCTCGGGGGCCTTGCCTTTTGTGGGGGGAAAAGGGAGGTAATGGAGGGGAGCCTGAATTACTTGTTAGCCAGCTCCTTCTGGGTGTAGATCTCTATGGTGCGCTTTTGCACAGAGGGCAGCATCTTGGCCAGCACAAAGCACATTACAACGCCCACCACGCCCAGGCCGATCTCAAAGAACCAGGAGACTTCATAGCTGCCGGTAAGATCCACCAGCTGGCCGAAGAGCAGGGGGTTCAAAACGCCGGTGAGACCAAAGCAGGAGAGGAACACGCCGGAGATCTTGCCCATGTACTTGGGGCCGAAGGCCTGGGGCAGCACCACCGTGTAGAAGGAGAGGTTGACGCCGCGGGTAAGGGTAGCCAGCACAGCGCAGGCAACGATGGCGCCGAAAGCGCCCTGGCCGCCCAGCAGCACGATGCCAACGATACCGATCAGGCCCAGGGAGTACAGGATGGGCGCCACCTTCAAAACGGGGAAGCGGTCGCACAGGGCCCCATGGGCGA